>JACQDU010000655.1 GCA_016200955.1 bacterium | reverse complement strand
GGCGCCGATCCTGCCGCCGCCATCGACCGAGCGCGTCGTCGTGCGGCCGCCTTCCGATCCCGACGAGTCGGCGGAGCTCGTGACCGACGACATGCTCGAGTGGGACCTCCCCGACGAGGAGACCTCGCCTCTCGCGGTCGGGAGCCGCTTCGGTCCCTACGAGATCCTGGGAGAGCTCGCGCGCGGCGCCATGGGAGTCCTCTACCGCGCGCGCCACTCGAAGCTCGAGGGGCGGGTCGTCGCGCTCAAGGTCCTCCAGGGGAAGCTCGCGGATGACCAGGAGCACGTCCTGCGCTTCCGGAGAGAAGCGGAGGCGCTGGCGCGCCTCGACCACCCGAACGTCGTCCGCGTCCACGACGCGGGCGAGCTCGAGGGGCGTCGCTTCTTCACGATGGAGCTCGTCGAGGGAGAGACGCTCGAGGACAAGATCGCGCGCGGCCCCCTCGACCAGCGAGACGCGGCGCGCGTGCTCGCGACGGTCGCGCGCGGCGTCTCTCACCTGCACGCGCGCGGCGTGCTCCACCGGGACCTGAAGCTCGCGAACGTCCTCGTCGGGAAAGACGGCCGGGCGCGGATCGCCGACTTCGGCCTCGCGCGGCTCGTGGACGACCGGCGCACGCGGCTCACGCTCGACGGCGACCTCCTGGGAACGCCGCTCTACATGGCCCCCGAGCAGGTGAGGGGAGAGCTCGACCTCGACTCGCGCGTCGACGTCTACGGGCTCGGCGTCATGCTCTTCCGGCTCGTCACGAAGAAGTACCCCTTCCCCGCGGGCTCGGCGGCCCAGCTCCACGCGCGGATCCTCACGGAGTCGCCCCACTGGCCGCCCGAGATCGCGGTCGCCGCCGACATGAAGAAGATCATCGAGTGCGCTCTCGCGAAGGAGCGCGACGATCGCTACTCGACGGCGGCGGCCCTCGCGCAGGACCTCGAGTCGTTCGCGGAGGGGAAGCCGGTCCGCGCGAGGGTGCCGCCCAGGCGAACGCCGGAGAAGACGCCGACCTGGTTCCGGCGCTTCCTCGCCGCGCTCGGCCTGAGCGCGGTCGTGCTCGTCGTCGCGGGAGCCGTGAAGGTCGAGCTCACGCTCGCGCGCCGGAGCGCGGCGGATCGCGTGGCCCGCGCGGCCGAGCGCGCGCGCGCCGCGCGGACGCGCCTCGAGGAGGACGGGCCCGCTCTCTCCCGCGCGCCCGAGGCACGCGAGGCGGGGAACGACTCGGGCCGCGCCCTCCTCCTCGCCGACGAAGCGTCGCGAGGGAAGAAGGCCATCGAGGACGCTCGCGCGGAGAGGGCTGCGATCCTCGACGAGGCTCGAGCGTGCACGAGCGCTCCGCCGGCCTCCTTCGGGGAGCTCGATCGCGCCGTCTCCGCGCTCGGCCTCGAGATCGCGCGCGCCGACGGCCACGTGGGCCGGCTCCTCGCGGGCGTCCTCGAGGAGGAGCCGTGGAACGGCGGGGCCGCCCTCGCCGCCGCGCGCGCTCTCGCGGCGGTCGAGCTCCCTTCCCCGGACGCGCTCGCCGCGTGCTCCTTCGAGGAGAAGCTCGCCTGGGAGGACGAGCGAGCCGAGCTCGAGCGAGCGCGCGCCCAGGTCGCCCTCCTCGCGGGAGAGGTCGCGACCGCGCGCGCGGCGGAGGAGCGCGCCCTACGGGGCGGCGGACGCGCTCCGCTCGACGAACGCGGTCGCACAGCGAAGGCTCGCTCGCGCGCACCGGGAGCTCGCGGACATCGCGGCGATCGCCCGCGCCGCCTCGGGCCTGGCCTCCGGCAGCGAGCCCGCGCTGCACTCCTTTCCCGCCTTCGGCGACAACGACCCCGACGCGCGCCGCCGGACGCTCTCGGCGCTCGTCGCGCTCGAGGAGGTGCGGCCGCGGCTCTCGGTCGACCCGCAGGTCGCGAACGAGGCGTGGCTCGACGAGTGGCGCTCCCGTCTGAGGAAGCTCGCGCGCACCGGGCCCAGCGAGGACACGAGCACGCTCGCCTGCGTCGTCCTGGGCTCGCACGACCTCGCGTGCGGTCGCGAGGCGAGCGCCGCATCGGCCTTCGAGAGCGCGCTCGATCCCGTGCGCGCGGCGCGCGCGCGCCCGCGGGAGCAGGGCGCCCAGCGCGCCGCGCTCGACCTCGCGCGGACTCCCTGCCCCGTCCCGCTGGCGGGAGGAGCGGTCGGCACGGCCTCCCTCCGCGTGGCCGCGACGCTCGGCCTCGCCCGCGCCCGCGACGCGCTCGGGGACGAGGCGAGGGCGCTCCTCGCGGCGGACGACGCCGTCGCGGCCGCGACGAGCGCCGGCGCGCCGCTCCCCCGGGCAACCGCCCTCCTGGCGCGCGCGCGCGCACGGAGGCTCTCGGGCGCCTTCGACCTCGCGGCCTCGGACGAGGACGCGGCGCTCCGCGCGATCGCGCGCGCGCAGGCGAGCGACGCTCGCGTCCCGTCCGTGCGCGCGGCCGCGCACGCCTCGCGCGCCCGCACGCGTCTCGCGCGAGCCGTCGCGTTCGAGGGAGAGCCGTGGACCCTCGCGCTCGAGGGAGCGCTCGAGCTCGCGACCACGGCCGACGCCCGGAGGAGCCCGGACGCTCGCGCGCTCGCGGCCTCGATCCTCCGGCTGCTCGGGAGGGAGAGCGATCGCCCGAGGCGCTCGCGGCCCTCGCGCGGGCCGAGATCGGCTCGCGCGGGGCGGCCGTCTCTCTCGTGCTCGCCCGGCGAGCGATCGGTCTCGCTCCGCCCCTGGGCTCTCCCGAAGGGTCGTCATCGAGCGCGGCGCGCGAGGCGGTCCTGGCACGCGGGCTCGCGCTGGCGGCGTCGGCCGGGGCGGGCGCGGAGGAGCTCGACGAGGCGAGGGCCGACATCGCCCGCGTCGCGGACTCGCTGGCGAAGTCGCCGATGCGGCCGCTCGAGCGGGACGACGCGACCATCTCCCTGCACCGTCTCGCGGCGCGAGCGTTCCTGCGCGCGCGCGCGGACCGCCTCGCGCTCCTCGAGCTGGGAGCGGCCTGCGAGCTGGCGGAGGCGGAGCGCCTGGCTCCTTCCGTGCGCGCGGAGCTGGAGGAGGAGCTGGCGCGCGCGGCCCGCGAGCGGAAGGACGGCGAGACCGCGGAGCGCGCGGAGGGCCTGGCTCTCATCGCGGAGAAGCAGGCCGAGGAGTGCCGCCTCCTCGCGGACGGCATCCGGGGGACGGTCGTGAAGATCGAGAGCAGCGAGGGCGGCGTCAAGCTCGACCACGTGCCGGGCGACGTGCGGAGCCAGCTCGCGCGCGGCCTCGAGCTCACGCGAGCGGAGCCGCGGTTCTGCTTCGTCGCGGCGCAGCTCGAGATCTGGATCCGGCGCGAGGGGCTCATCCGCTCTCTCTCGTACGGGTCGGTCGCGTCGGAGCTGGACCCGGAGCTCTGCTACCTCGGGATCGGCGACGAGCGCGACCTCAAGTTCTTCGATCCGGCGCGCTTCCCCGAGATCGCTCGCTCCGAGGAGGACCCGCCGCCGGACGACGCGCCGCTCGCGGCGCTCCCCGCGGGGGACCACGACCTCCGGACGGCGTGCGCGTTCGCGATCGGCTGCGAGTTCAAGATCAAGGCGGTGTCGCCGCGCGACGGGATCTCCTACGCGAGACGGTTCCTGGCGCGAAGGCCGGCGGCGCGCGTCGGGCACGTCGTGCTCGGCCGGCTCCTCACGCTCGCGGGAGACGCCCACGAGGCGGCCGACGAGCTCGAGCTCGCGCGCGACCTGGCGCCGCCTTTCTCCGAGCGCGCGGGGCGAGAGCGAGCCTCTCTCGTCCACTACTTCCTCGCCGAGGCCGAGCTCGCGTGCGGGCGGGGCGCCGACGCGAAGGAAGCGCTCCAGCACGCCGTGCGGCTCGGCTTCCGGTTCGCTCATCGGATCGATCGCTTCTTTCCCGGCGCGGTCACGGAGAAGGAGCGCGAGGAGCTCAAGAAGGCGGCGCGCCGGCCGCGATGACGGGTCAGGACGAGCGGAGGAGCGACTCGATCTTCGCCTCGAGCACGCGGAAGGCGACGTCGTTCAGGCCCTCGGGGAGGATGAGGTCGGCGAATCGCTTCGAGGGCTCGCAGAACGCGAGATGCATGGGCCGCACGGTCGCCAGGTACTGCTCGATCACGGAGTCGACCGTGCGCGCGCGCTCGGCCACGTCGCGCCGCAGGCGCCTCGTGAAGCGAAGGTCGGCGTCGGTGTCCACGAAGATCTTCACGTCGCAGCGGTCGCGCACGGAAGGGATCGCCAGGACGAGGATCCCCTCGAAGACGATCACGGGCGCCGCCGGGACCGAGACGAGCTCATCCGTCCGCGCGTGCGTTGCGTAGTCGTAGACGGGCCGCCGGATGGGCCGGCCGGCCTTGAGCGCGGCGAGGTGCTCGCCGAGGAGAGCTTCGTCGAAGGCGTCGGGATGGTCGTAGTTCGTGAGGCGCCGCTCCTCGAGCGGCCGCTCGCGCTGGTCCTTGTAGTAAGCGTCCAGGACGAGCACGGCGACCCGCTCGGGGCCGAAGCGCGCCGCGAGCGCGCGGGCGACGGTCGTCTTTCCCGACCCCGAGCCGCCCGCGATGCCGATGATGGTCGCGCCCGACATGAAGGAGACGTTAGTGAGAGCCGGGGTCGAGATCAAGCGCGATGCGCGGCGCCTCCGGGCGCCGTCGCGCACCGCCGTTTGACTTCGCCTCGCCCGGGCCTAGAATGTTGCCCTCTTGGGGCAGGGTCTTGCCGCCGCGAAGGCGGCGTTCTTGCCGGCGCGCGCGCAGGGTGCGGGCCGGTTCCGTGATTCGTGTGCGATCCGGCCGCTCAGCGCGCCGGAGGGAGATTTCAGCGTGAAGAAGATTCTCGGAGGCATCGCCGCGGCGGCCGTCGCGGGCCTGCTTCTCTCTGGTTGCGAGCTGTTCAACCCGAAGCCGAAGCCGGACGACAAGTCGAGCGGCAAGGACGGCAAGGGCGGTGGCGGCGGCGGCGGTGGCGCGCCGGAGATGGACTACTCCACGATGGTGACGGAGTCCACGCCGTATCCCGCCTGGCCCAAGGACGGCGCGGGGATCAAGTCCGGCTGGTTCTACGAGAAGAAGACGAAGACCGCCGCAGGCGAGAACACGACTCGGTTCGCGGTCGTCGGCCAGGCGGGCGACATGTGGAAGATCGAGACCAACGAGCGGACCTACGCCTACAGCCCGGGCCTCATCGAGGCGGTGGTCGTCCAGAAGGACGGCACCGTCCCCGAGGCTTACGTCGGCAAGAAGGGCGCCAAGATCAAGGCGATCAAGATCAACCCCATGCCCAAGGGCGGCGAGAAGCCCGAGGAGATGGACGAGAAGGTCTCCGTCAAGGCGGGCGAGTTCGCGGCGAAGAAGTACACGTCCAAGGGCGCGGACGGCAAGGTCGCATCCATGTCCTGGATGGGGACCGACGGGGACACGAAGGACGTCATGCTCAAGATGGAGCTCCCCGCGTATCCGGCAGGGAACATGGAGCTGGCGAAGATGCCGGAGAGCATGGAGTGGCCGTGCGGCGGCAAGAAGTACAAGGTCTGGCACCTCACCTACTCGAACGGAACGGAGTACTGGAACCTCGCGGACGGCCCGTGGCCGGTCGTGGGGGCGACGGTCAAGATGGTCATGACCGGCGCCGCCGCCATGACGATGGAAGTCACCAACATGGGCGAGGACGCGAAGCCCGAGCTCTCGTGGGAGAAGGAAGCCGCCAAGTAAGGCGAGCTTCTCTCCTGGAAGACTCGCGTGAGGGAGCGTCGGGCGACCGCCCGGCGCTCCCCTCGTCGTACCGCTTCGTCGCACGGGAGCGCTCGATCGGAAAGACAACCGCGAGGGCACATTTTCGCGAAGCGAGCGCGAGGTCGGCGACCTTCGTGCCTTCGTGTCTTCGTGGTCATGTTCTTTCCAGGCGCCTCGGCGCCCAGGCGTTGATCGCGTGCAGGCTTTAGGTATAAACGAGCCACTCCCTTCTCCCTGGCCTTGCGCGCCGCGCACCCGGAGGAACCCTGGCATGCGAAAGCTCGCCCTGTCTCTCGCCGCGTGCGCGCTCGCGACGGCGGGCGCCGCGCGCCGCGCGGGCGCCGAGGAGATCCGCGCGATCTCCGACCGCTACGACGAGCAGATCGTCTCGATCGGGCCGCAGGGCGGCCGCACGGTCCTGAAGACGGAGAAGCGCGAGATCCCGCTCGAGCTCGTGAAGCAGATCCGCTTCGACGAGGGCACTCACGGGGAGCCCACGGGGCCGAAGGTCATCCTCCTCAACAAGGACGAGATCCGCGGCTCGATCGCGGCCGGCGACAAGGACTCGAAGGACAGCTTCCGGCTCAAGACGACGACCATGGGAGACCTCGAGGCGAACCTGGACAAGGTCGCCGCGATCTTCCTCGACGTGCCGCCCGAGAACGAGAGGAAGCTCACGTCGAAGCACCTCGCGTGGCTCAACGCCGCCGACTTCGCGGGACGGCCGACCCAGGACACGGTCTACCTCAAGGCCGGCGGGAAGACCGGCGGGATCGTCGAGTCGGTCTCCTCCAAGGGAATCACGCTCGACGCGGGGAAGCCGCTCGGCGTCCTCACGTTTCCGTTGAAGGACGTGGAGATCCTCGTCCTCGGCAACACGGGAGAGAAGAAGCTCGCCGGGCCCAAGGGGACGGCCGTGCGCGTCCGCTGCGGCGACGGCTCGACCGTCTCGGGCGGGATCATCAAGTACGCCGACGGGAAGCTCGTGCTCGAGCACCCTCTCGGCTCCGCGAGCTCTCCCGTCACGATCGCGCAGAAGGACCTCCTCGACCTCTTCGTGCTCAACGGAGCGTTCGTCTACGTCTCCGACCTCGAGCCGACGAAGGTCGACCAGAAGTTCCCCGACGGGATGGAGTACAACGAGAGCCTCTACGGCTGGAAGCGCGACCGCGAGAACTTCGAGGGAGGGCGCCTGCGCCTCGGCGGCCGCACCTACGAGAAGGGCCTCGGAGTCCACAGCTACTGCTCCCTCACGTTCCCTCTCGGCGGAGCGTACAAGGAGTTCCGCGCGGTCA
>JACQDU010000654.1 GCA_016200955.1 bacterium | reverse complement strand
TCCTTCGGAGGAGCGGCCGGCGTCTCGGTCGGCTTCGGAGGCTTCGTCGCGTCCGGCGGAGCCGTCGCCTCCTCGGGAGGAGGCGCGGGCTCGGAGACGACGAGCTGATACCCGAGGCAGAGCGCCGCGAGGACGACCGCGGCCGCGAGGAGGAGCGCGAAGATCGGCCGCGGCCGCTCGAGCGAGCGCGCGCGCCGCCGCCCGGAGTCGGGCCGCTTCGCTCGCGGGGCCTCCGCGTCGAGCGCGCGCAGCGTCTTCTCGAGCAGGTCGCGCGGCGGCTCGACGGGGAGCGCTCCCCGGATCGCTCTCTCCTCGCGCCGGGCGAGGTCCACGAGGCGCGTGCAGCGCGCGCAGCTCTTCACGTGAAGAAGGAGGGTCTCGTCTCTCTCATCTTCTTCGGCGAGAGCGCGGAGTCGCGAGAGATCGGGGCAGTGGCTCATGGCTCGCCGTCTCCCGACTCGGAGTCCATGACGAGCCTCGCGAGCTTCTGCGCGAGGAGGTCCCTCGCGCGGAGCGCGCGCATCTTCGCCGCGCTCACGGAGAGGCCGAGAGCTCGCGCCACGTCCTCGTAGGAAAGCTCGCTCAGGTACTTCAAGGCGATGACCTCGCGGTGCTCGGGCGCGAGCTCCTCGAGAGCGCGCCCGACTTCCTCGCGGAGAGCGCCGCGCGCGAAGGCTTCGAGGCCCGCCTCGCCTCGTTGCTCGGGCTCGGGCTGGTCGTCGAGCGCCTCGGGGCCCTCGCGGCGTTCCTTCCGGGCCTCGCGGATCCGGTTCGCGGCGACGGCGAAGATCCAGCCGCGGACGCTTCCCGCGGCGGGCTTGTAGGAGGCGCGGTAACGGAAGGCGCGCACGAACGTCTCCTGGGTCGCCTCGGCGGCGCGGTCGTCGTCTCCCAGGACGCGACGGGCATAGGAGAAGACGCCGCGGTAGTAGCGGCCGACGATGTCGTCGAACGCCGGCCTCTCGCCGCGCTGGGCGCGCGACATGAGCTCGCGGTCGTCGTCGGACGCGGCGGGCATTCGGCGCGGATCGTAGGCAAGCGCCCCTCTCCCGTCCATGGATACCCCGGCTTCCCGGCCTGGGTCACTCGAAACTGAGACGCGGGGGGCGTTCGCGCCCTGCGTGTCCAGAGGGGGCGCCCGGGACCTCGAAGGGGATATCCCTTTGACGGTGCAAGCGAGACTTACGGAGTGTCGGGGCTTCCCGGGGGAACCCGAGTCGGAGGCCCGAAGCGAGCCCAACACTCGCCGGCGGCACTTGCGCCCACCAGTCCGCCGGGTTAGTGGTGACTTTCGGGGAAGACGATGCCCGACGGCCCGACGCCGCTCCAGCGCTCGCTCATGACGCGCGCCGCCGTGCTCTTCTTCCTCGGGATCCTCACGGGAGCATGGGCCGGAGTCGTGCTCACGCAGGGCAAGGCTCTCATGATCCCGAACTTTCCGAAGATGGAGCACGAGAGGCTCGCCCTCGCGGCTCACCTGAACGGGCTCCTCGGGTGCTTCTGGATCCTCGGAGTCGCCTGGACGATCGAGCACACGCGCTTCGGGGAGTCGGGGAAGACGTGGCTCGCGCGGCTCGTGACTCTCTCGAACTACGCCAACTGGAGCGTGACGGTCGTCGCCTCGATCCTCGACCGGGACGGGCTCTCGTTCGCGGGAGACGCCAGGAACACGTTCGTCGCGGCCCTCCTCATGGGGCTCGTCGTCCTCCCGTCGATCGCGACGAGCGCGCTCTGGGCATACGGGCTCCTGGGAAAGCCTCCGGCCTCGGCCGTGTGAGGTAGACTCCGCGGGTATGCCGCGAGTCTTGATCGTCGATGACGAGCCCGCAGCCCGCGTGGGCATGAAGCGCGCCCTCGCGAAGGGCGGCTACGACCTCGCCGAGGCGAAGGACGGGAACGAGGCGCTCTCGCAGATCGCGGCGCTCGCGCCGGACCTCGTCTTCCTCGACCTGAACATGCCCGGGCTCGACGGGTTCGGCGTCCTCGACCGCCTGAACGCCGACGAGGGGCCGCTGCCTCTGGTCGTCGTGCTCACGGCTTACGGCTCCGAGCGGATCGCCGTCGAGGCCATGAAGAAAGGGGCCTACGACTACCTCGCGAAGCCCTACGAGATCGAGGAGCTGCGCCTCGTCGCCCAGCGAGCGCTCGCGACGCGCGACCTCTCGCGCGAGAACGCCGAGCTCAAGGCCGAGCTGCGCGCGCGCGACGGCGACGGCCTCGGAGCCATGGTCGGCCGGAGCGCCGCCATGCGAGCGGTCTTCGACATGATCGAGAAGATCGCCGCGCTCGACGTGGCCGTGCCCGTGACGGGCGAGTCGGGCACGGGGAAGGAGCTCGTCGCGCGCGAGATCCACGCGGGGAGCGCTCGCGCGAAGGGGCCCTTCGTGCCCGTGAACTGCGCGGCCCTCCCGGGGACCCTCATCGAGAGCGAGCTCTTCGGCCACAAGAAGGGCGCCTTCACGGGAGCTCACGGCGACAGGAAGGGAAAGTTCGAGCTCGCTCACGGGGGCACGATCTTCCTGGACGAGGTCGGCGACATGTCGCAGGACGCCCAGGCGAAGCTGCTCCGGGTCCTCGAGAACAAGACGCTCGAGCCGCTCGGGAGCGCCGCGTCGGTCGAGGTCGACGCGCGCGTGATCGCGGCGACGCACAAGGACCTCCGCACCCTCGCGAGCGAGGGGATCTTCCGGCCCGACCTCTTCTATCGGTTGAACGTCGTGGACGTCGCCCTCCCGCCGCTCCGGGAGAGGAGGGACGACATCGGGCTCATCGTCGAGCGCGTGCTCTCGGACCTCTCGCGCAAGCACGGGAGAGGGCCGCGCGAGGTCTCTCCCGACGCTCTCCGGGCGCTCGGGGTCTACCCGTGGCCGGGGAACGTCCGGCAGCTCAGGAACGCTCTCGAGCGCTCGTTCGTCCTCGCCTCGGGGCCGCGGCTCGAGCTCGACGATCTGCCGCAGGAAGTGCGAGAGCCCGCCGCCTCTCCCGTTCCTCCCTCCGAGGAGGACGCCTCGCTCTCGTTCGCCGAGGCGAAGCGCCGCGCCATGCGCGCCTTCGAGCTCGAGTTCATCGAGCGCAAGCTGCGCGAACACAGAGGCAACATCTCGAAGACGGCCCAGGTCCTTGGCATGCACCGCCAGAGCTTGCAGCAGAAGCTCAAGGAGCTCGGGATCGTCGTCAACCGCTACAAGGGCGACTGAGAGCGTCTCTCACGAGATCGCGCAGGCGCCGCAGAGCCCGCGGAAGCGGAGCCTCGTCTTGAGCGGCCGCTTCTGGCCGCACGCGCGGCAGACGACGAAGCGCAAGCGGCGCAACCCGGGGCGGCGGAGCGTGCGGAAGATCCGGGTGACCTTCACGGGATCGCCTCCCTTGTCTCGAGCTTTCGGGGAGAACCGGCGTCGGCGCGCAAGCGCCCGCGACGGCGCGCGAGCGCGGACTCGGCGGCATCGGTCTGCGAGCCGGAGAAGGCCCCGGGGTCGCGGATCCGGTCGGCCGCGACCTTGCACCACCGCGCATCCAGCTCGCACGCGAGCCAGCGCCGGCCGCTCGTCTCGCACACGAGAGCCGTCGTTCCCGAGCCCGCGAAGGGATCGACGACGAGGTCGCCCTCTCTCGAGGACGCGAGGACGAACTTCCGGATGAGCTGCACCGGCTTCTGCGTCGGGTGAGCGGTCTTCTCCCTTGTCCCGTTCGCGAGGAGGGGGACCTCGATCACGTCGCGCGGGCGCGCTCCGAGCGGGTTCGGGCGCCAGCGCTCCGGGCGTGCTCCGCCGTACTGCGAGGTCTCGGCCTGCGAGCGCTCGGGGTAGCGCGTGGTGTGCGCGTTGTAAGGGATCCTCACGGGGTCGGTGTTGAACGTCGCGCGGGGGCCGTTTCTCAGGTGAAGGATGCTCTCGTGAGAACGGCCCCAGTCGTCGCGGAGGTTCGCCTTGTTCCGGTAGAACCAGACGAGCCAGCGGCACCCGGCCCATTCGCGGGCGACGGCCGCTTTCACGTCGGCGAGGAGCTCGCTCCAGCCCATGACGTAAGCCGAGCCCTCGGGCTTGAGCGCTCTCTGCGCCGCGCGGATCCACTCGCGGCTCCAGGAGACGAAGGCATCCTGGCTCTCGAAGCGGTCCCACTCGGAGCGGCCGAGGTTGTAGGGCGGGTCCGCGACGACGAGGTCCACGCTCCCGGGAGCGAGCGCCGAGAGCCACTCGAGCGCCTCTCCTCTTTCGAGGCGCCCGAGCGTGGTCTCGAGGACGGGCGAGCGGCTCTCGGCAGCTCTCATCTAGAACGGGATGTCGTCGTCGGCGATCCCGTCACCCGACATTCCGCCTACGGCGGAATGTGCGATGTTCTCGGTCACTCCGCCGACGGCGGCCGCAGGCGCGCTCGCGGGCGCGACGGCGGGCTCGGGAGCACCCGCGTCGTTCGAGGTCGCCGCGGGCGCGTTCGTGCGAGGGGCGTAGCCGTAAGCGCGGCCGCCTTGCCGCTCGAAGCGGGGCCGGCCGGCTCCCATGTCCTCGCCGGCCTCGATCTCCGGGCCGCTGCCCTGGCCGCCGCCGCGCGGGTCCAGGAACTGGACGCGGTCCGCGACGACCTGGTGCTTCGAGCGCTTCGAGCCGTCCTGGCTCGTCCATTCCTGGTAGTCGAGGCGACCCTCGACGAAGATCTGGCTTCCTTTCTTGAGGTACTGGTTCACGATCTCGGCCTGGCGGCTCCAGGCGACGATGTCCACGTAGCACGTGTCCTCGCGCCGCTCGCCGTTCGTCGTGTAAGTGCGGCTCGATGCCATCCTGAGCTCGGCCTTCGGCGTCCCGTTCGGGAGATGCCGGAGCTCGGGATCCTTCGTGAGCCGTCCAATGAGAAAGACCTTGTTCAGGTTGGCCATGATGGCTCCTCTCGTTCGCTTCTTCTCTTGACTCGACCCCCGGCGAACCCCACCCGGGCTCGCCCCGGAGGGCCGGCCGCAATCTAACGAGGGGGTCGGACATCCAGGGCGCGGCCGCTCGACGATGTCTTTCTTGCTTCCGTTAACGCGTCGCGTTAGCATCCCGCGCGAAGACGCGATGCGTCGGGAGAGAACATGACACAGGCCGCCGCGGAGAAGCCCATGACCGAACCGAAGAAGACCGACGAGAGCTCGAAGCGAGAGCCGTTCACCGACCTCGTGCGGAAGATCGCCCTCGCGAGCGTGGGCGCCGTCGTCCTCGCGCAGGAGGAGATCGAGGACTTCATCGGCAAGCTCGTCCAGAAGGGCGAGCTCGCCGAGAAGGACGGGAAGACCCTCGTCCAGGACCTCATCGCGAAGCGGCAGCAGGACGCCGCCTCCGCGAAGACCGCGACGAACGCCGTGACGACCGCGATCGACTCGACGGTCGACAAGGTCCTCCACAAGATCAACATCCCGACGAAGACCGACGTCGAGGAGCTCGCGAAGAAGATCGAGGAGATCGACAAGAAGATCGAGGCTCTCGCCGCGGCCCGGAAGGCGTAGCTTCCCTGGTGTCGCGTCCAACTTGATCCTGTCGGTTGAACGGCCGTACCGCTCAACGGCTCACTTGTCACTGGGCACTTGTCGCTGGGCACTTGTCATTGTCGCTGCCGGCTCCTCGTGACCCGCCCGCCAGGCGGCAGCGTTCCTACCATGCAATCACCGGAGGACCGGTCGTACGGGCCGTTTCAATGACCAGTGACAAGTGCCCAGTGCCCAGTGACAAGTGAAATCGGTCAAGGCTTCGACTTGCTGACGTGCTGAAGTCGCGCGAGCCGACAGATCCAAACTGGACGCGACACTAGCCCGAGGTCTTCTGCTTGGCCTTGGCGATCTTCTGCTGCTGGAACTCGACGATCGCCTTGGAGTACTTCTCGCGGTCCTCGAAGCGGACGATCGCGACCTCGAGGCCGGCGCGCAGGCGGACGAGGTTCAAGAGGAGGCGCGACATCCGCCCGTTCCCCTCGATGAACGGGTGGATCGTGATGAACTCGTGGTGGACGCGCCAGGCGAGCTGGTCCTTCTTCGCCTCGGCTCGCTGCATGCCCGAGTTCACGAGAGAGACGAGCGCCTCCATGCGCTCCTTGAGCGTCTCCGGCGGAGACGCGATGAGCAGGCCCTTGTACTTGAGCGTGCACTCCCGGTACTCGCCGGCGGAGAGGATGAGCTCTCCCATGAGGATCTTGTGGAGCTCGAGCACGATCTCCTGGGAGAAGGGGGCGCCCGCGGCCGCGACCTCGGCGACGCGGTCGAGCGCGCGCTGGTGCGAGACGACGACCTCCCGGTTCCATTCCTTGCCGTCGGGGGCGACGACGTCCTCGCCGCCATCGCTGTCGTCGGTCGAGTCCTGGCCGCGCTCGAGGATCTCCCGGG
>JACQDU010000653.1 GCA_016200955.1 bacterium | reverse complement strand
GGACGGCGACATCTTCTCTCACGTCTTCAAGCTCATGAAGCTCGG
This sequence comes from bacterium, assembly GCA_016200955.1. Taxonomy (GTDB): domain Bacteria; phylum Planctomycetota; class J058; order J058; family JACQDU01; genus JACQDU01. The sequence goes on along the minus strand of JACQDU010000653.1, from coordinate 6,788 downwards.
GCCGCTCATCGGGAAGCGGACGTGGGGCGGCGTGATCGGGATCTGGCCGCGCCACTTCCTCGCCGACGGCGGCTTCACGACGCAGCCCGAGTTCAGCTTCTGGTTCAAGGACGTGGGCTGGGGCGTCGAGAACTACGGCACCGACCCCGACATCGAGGTCGAGATGCGGCCGCAGGACTACGTCTCGGGCGCGGACCCTCAGCTCGACCGCGGGATCGCGGAGGCGCTCGAGCTCGTCCTGGCCACTCCGCCGCTCAAGCCGGACCTCGAGCGGAGGCCGGACCTCCGGGCGCCGAAGCTGCGGCGGTAGAGCAGACGATCTCGGAGGGGCCATCGACCTCGGAGTCTCGCGTCAGCTCGGTCTCTGAGCGAGGGGCGAAGGAGAGGGCCTAGAAAGGCTCGCGCTCGTCGGGCTTCTTCTCGTCTGGCTTTTTCTCGTCGGGCTTCTTCTCGGCCGGCTTCTCGTCCTTCTTCCTGGGCTCGGCGCTCTCCTCGGGCTTCTTGCCGGCGTTCACGAGGGTGCGGTCGAGCTTGGCCGTCAGCGTTCTCTTGGAATCGCTGCCCACGACCGTGGCTTCGAGGCCCAGCTCCTCCTTCGACGGAGGAGCCGAGCCGTCGGCGGCGCCCTCGAGCTTGCCGCTCACCTTGATCTCGTGGATCGTCTTCTTGTCCTCGCCGCGCGTGTAGTGGATCGTCGCCTCGAACGAGAGCTCGGCCCACGGTGTCGCGTCGACCCTCTTCCACGATGCGAGCTTCACGCTCCCCTTCGAGCTCTCGACGACGAGCGTCCCCTTGGCCGGCCCGAGGATGAGGAGGAGAGAGGCGAGGTCCGGCTTCCACTCCTCGCCCGTCTTCTTCGCGCCCGCGGGAGCGAGCGCGCGCGCGAGGCCGTCGGGGTCGCGGCGGAGCATGGCGATCCCCTCGGAGTCCGCGCCGTCGGCGTCGTCCGGGTCCTCCTGCTGCACGTCCGGGCCGCCGGGAGCGATCGTCGCTTGCCGCGACTTGCTCGGGCGGATCACGGGCACCGTCGAGATCGGGAGCTTCGGTTCCTCGCCATTGAACAGGAGCTTCTCGATCGTGAGCTGCTCGCGCGAGGCGAGGCCGTCGTCGACCGCCTCGATCTTCCTCAGGATCGTGAGGTCGATCGAGTCGCTGCGCCCGCCGGCTCCCGCGACTTGCCGGGAGACGTCGTAGACGAGCCGCTCCTCCTGGCCGACCGCGGCCGCGAGCATGAGCTTGAGCTCGTGAGGCTTCGCGGCCTCGTCCTCGCGGTCGTCGGCCCGGAGCACGGGCGCCGCGAGCGCGAGGGCGAGCGCGCAGAAGACGGCGCCCGAGGAGAGGCGAAGCTCCATGTCCGGCTCCTTCTCCCGATCCAGGACCAGCGACGTGAGGTTATCACGGAGCCGCGTTTTTCCTGCTCCCGGAAACGAGCCCGGCTTCGAGTAACATGGCGCGCCCGTGGATTCGCTCCCGCTCAAGCGCTTCACCGTGATCGTGAAGCCGTTCAAGACGGACGACGTCGTCCGCGCGCTCGCCCCGCTCGGAGCGCGGGAGCTCGTGATCTCCGAGTGCCGCGGCTACGGCCGGCAGAAGGGCCACCTCGAGCTCTACGAGGGAAGCGAGTACTCGATCACCTTCCTCCCGAAGGTGCGCCTCGAGTTCACGGCCTCGGCGTTCGACCAGGAGAAGATCATCGCGGCCGTCTCCCAGGCCGCGCGCACGGGGAGGATCGGAGACGGCAAGATCCTCATCCAGGACGTCCGCGCGACGGACGCGGCGTTCTCTCTCGAGGAGTCGAAGACGTGAGCGCACCGAACCCGATCCCTCCCGTGGACCGCGGCTCCTACTTCGAGCGAGAGGGGCTCCTCTCGAGACACCTCGCGCGGAGGCTCGCGCCCGAGGACCTCGCGTGGGCGAGGCCCCGGCTCGAGGCCATGGGCCGCGCGTGCGGCGAGGAGGTCCAGGAGCTCGCCTGGATCGCCGACCGGCGCTCGCCCGAGCACGTGCCGTTCGACGCGCGCGGCGAGCGGCTCGACCTCGTCCGCTACGACGTCTCGTACCGTCGCATGGAGGAGATCGCGTACGGCTCCGGCGCCGTCGCGCTCAAGTACGACGAGAAGAACCGGAAGGAGCATCCGCTCGCCCTCCACGCGGCGTCGTTCGGGCTCGGCTTCCTGTTCGGGATGGCGGAGTGCGGCCTGTTCTGCCCTCTCTGCATGACCGACGGCGCCGCGCGCGTCCTCGAGCGCGCGGGCGGCTTCGAGGCCGACGTGCGCGCGCTCTCGTTTCTCGACACGCGCGCGCGGTGCACGGGCGCCATGTTCCTGACCGAGAAGCAGGGAGGGAGCGACGTCGGCGCCTCGACGACGCGCGCCGCGCGCGACGGTGACTCCTGGCGTCTCACGGGAGAGAAGTGGTTCTGCTCGAACGTCGACGCCGAGCGAGCTCTCGTGCTCGCGCGGCCGGACGGCGCTCCCGCGGGGACGCGCGGGCTCGGGCTCTTCCTCCTCAGGAAAGATGAGAAGGACCGCGCCGCGACCGTGAGCATCCGGCGCCTCAAAGAGAAGCTCGGCGTCCGCTCCATGCCCACGGGCGAGGTCGAGCTCCAAGGAGCGCGCGCCCATCTCGTCGGGCCCGTGGACGCGGGTTTCAAGCAGATGGCGGAGATGCTGAACCTCTCGCGCCTCTACAACGCGATCGGCTCCGCGGCGATCTGCGCTCGCTCGGCGATCGAGGCGTGGAGCTACGCGACGCAACGGAAGTCGTTCGGGCGAGCCGTCTCGGACCACGCGCTCGCGCGAGAGACTCTCCTCGAGCTCGACGCCGAGCGCGCGGGAGCGCTCCTCCTGACCTTCGAGGGAGTGCACGCGCTCGACCGCGCCGACGCGGCGGAGCGCGCGGGGCGGCGCGACGAGGCCGCGCGGAGACTCCTCCGCGGCCTCACGCCTCTCGTGAAACTCTTCACGGCGAAGGTCGCCGTCGCCTGCGCGAGCGAGGCGATCGAGATGCACGGAGGGAACGGCTACATCGAGGACGGCTCGCTCCCGCGACTCCTGCGCGACGCGCAGGTCCTCCCGATCTGGGAGGGCACGACGAACGTCCTCGTCCTCGACCTCGCCCGCGCCGCCCGCGCGGAGGGAGCGCACGAGGCTCTCCTCGAGCGAGCCTCGCGGGCGCTCGAGGGCTCGACGCTCGCCGCTCTCTCGGACGCGAGGGATCGGACCTCTCGTCTCCTCGGCCGCGCGCGCTCGGGCCTGGCGGACCTCGCTCGCGGCGAGGGCGACGTGCCGAGAGGAGCGCGCGCTCTCGCGGACAACCTCGCGCGCTCGCTCGAGACCGCTCTCGTCCTCGAGGCGGCCGAGCGCGAGGGCCCGGACTCTCCCGAGGCCGACGCCGCGGCGCGCCTCTCGCTCAAGGGGAGAGCGCCTTCGCTCTGAGACGGCGGACGCCGGCTTACTCGAATTTCACGTCGAGCGTCGCCGCCGCGCCGGGTGCGATCGTCACGGGAGTGCCCGCGGGGACGGCCTTTCCGAGCTTCTCGTGCCACACGAAGAGCTTGTAGGTCCCCGGCGGGATCGCATCGAGCTTGTAGACGCCGGTCGAGTCCGTGAGCGCGTACCACGGGTGGTCCGTCACGACGAGCACGCCTCCCATGAAGGGATGCACGGAGCAGCCGAGCGACATGATCTCGGCCTTCTCGAACGTGTGCTCGAGGCGGTTGCTCCCGGAGACGCTCTGGTTGAAGGGGTCGTTCTGCGTCGACACCGTCTTGATGTTGTGGAGGACCGGATCGGAGCTCACGAAGCCGATCGGCACGCCGGCGGGCACGATCGAGATGCGGGGCTCGAAGTGACATCCCTTGTTCGTGACGTCGTACGTCTTCGACTTGTCGGGCCAGTTCGCGGGAGCCTTGACTCCCTTGAGGTAAACGACGGCGTTCTCGAGAGCGCCGTCCTTGGCCAAGAGCACGGAGCGCGGGTCGTGTTCCTTCCCGCACACCTCTACGTCCTTGCCCTCCGTCGAGACGAGCGCCGCCGGAGTGGCCTTGGGCGCGAGGATCCTCCCCGAGAGCGAGCCGGGCGGTCCCGACGCGACCGGCGTCGTCGGCGGCGAAGCCGTGCCGGGAGCCGTCGTCGCGGGAGCCTGCGTCGTGCTCGACGGCGTGATCGGAGTCGGAGGAGCGGGCTTGTCCGGACAGCCAACGAGGACGAGGAGAGCCACGGCGACCAGCAACGCGAGAGCGGCGGCGCTCCCTCGGTTCACGAGACACCTTCCTTGATCTCGACCATACGGCGTGAACGCGCGCGCGTCCACCCCGGGCGAGCGGAGCGAGCCGCGGGGAGAATCGCCGCTGTTCGGCCTCGCTCGAACAGCATCCTCGTCACGACGGGCTCGTCGACCGAGCTCCAGGTCGCCTCCCGCTACTTCTTCTCCGGCTTGAAGTCGACGCGGAGCGCGAGGCCGCGGCTCGTCCCGGCGACGAAGAAGCTGCCGTCGGGCGAGAAGGCGAGCGCGCGTACGTGGTCGGTGCTCGAGCGGAGGTCGATCGTGTCGAGCAGGTCTCCCGTCGCCGTGTCCCAGAGCCGGATCGTCCGGTCGTGAGCCCCCGAGAGCGCGCGCTTCGAGTCGGGGGAGAAGGCGAAGGCGCGAACGGCATCCGTGTGCGCGGCGAACGTCTTCCTGAGCGTGCGCGTCTCGATGTCCCAGAGCTTGACCGCGCCCGTCGCGTCGCCGGAGAGGGCGAGCTCTCCGTCGGGCGAGAAGGCGAGGGCCCAGACGCCCTGCTCGTGACCGTGGAGCGTCTCGCTGCACGTCCCGTCCGCGAGGTCCCAGAGCTTGATCGTCCCGTCGGAGCTCCCCGTGAGCGCGGCGCTCCCGTCGAGCGAGACCGCGGACGAGATCACGCCCTTGTGGCCGCTCATGGGCCGAGCCGGAGCGTTCACCTGGAAGTCCAGGAAGAAGACGTCGCTCTCGTTCGGCCGCGTGAGGAGCGCGATCTCGCGGCGCAGCTTCGCCGACTTCGCCATGACCACGTTGCTGTCGGGAGGGCTCGCCGGGTTGCTCCCCTTGCGAGGCGGGCCGGAGACGTGGAGGCAGTCGTCCTCGCCCGGGGCGCTTCCCCACCACCAGCCTCGCAGGACCTCGTCGCGGCATCCCGTGGCGATCGTGTAGAGGAGGCCGCGCTGGTTCGTCTCGAACGCGACCGCGCAGACGGTGCCCGCGTGCCCCGTGAAGGTCTGGCTCTCGACGCCCGCGGTGTCCCAGAGCCTCGCCGTCTTGTCGCGGCTTCCCGTGAGGACGTGCTTCCCGTCCGGAGAGATCGCGACGGACGCGACGCACGCGCGGTGCCCGCGCGAGGGCCCGAGCTCCTTCCCCGACTCGAGGTCCCAGAGCCTGATCGTCTCGTCCTCGCTCCCGGAGAGCGCGCGCTTGCCGTCGGGAGAGAACGAGACGCAGCCCACGTCCTTCTCGTGGCCCTCGATCGTGCGCACGATCACCGCGCTCCCGTCGCCTTTCCCCGAGACGGGCAGGTCCCAGAGGAGGACCTTCCTGTCGAACCCCGCCGTGATCGCGCGCGTTCCGTCGGGAGAGAAGGCGACGGCGTGCACGGTCTCGAGGTGCCCGGGCAGGGTCGCGAGGGCGTCGCCGGTCGCGAGGTCCCAGAGCGTGTTCCTCTCGCCGCAGCTCGCCGTGATCGCGCGCTTCCCGTCGGGAGAGAGGGCGATCGACTTCACGGCGTACTCCGGCGTCTCGAGCGTCCGGAGGAGCTTCCCCGACTCGAGGTTCCAGAAGCGGACCTTCCGGTCGTCTCTCGTGTCTCCCTCGTCGGAGAGCGAGAGGGCGCGCTTGCCGTCCCGGGAGACGGCGACGTCGAGGACTCCGTTCGTGTGGCCCTCGAGCCGGCGGAGGACTGCCCCCGACGAGAGGTCCCAGACTCGCAGCATCTTGTCGTCGCTCCCCGAAAGGAGGCGCGAGCCGTCTCCCAGGAAGCGCGCCGTGCGCACCGGCCCTCCGTGCCGCGCGAGGGTCGAGACCTCGTCTCCCGTCGCGAGGTCCCAGATCTTGATCGTCTGGTCCCAGCTGGAGGAGAGCGCCGTCTTCCCGTCGGGAGAGAACTGGACCGCGTAGACGGCGGACGCGTGGCGCCAGGCGTAGCCGCCCATGACCGCGCCCAGGCGAGTCGTCTTGCTCTCGCGGAAGCTCTTCGTCTGCGGCGGGAAGTCCGTCGAGACGGGGCGCTCCTCGGTGAACGCTCCTTGCGCGCGGCGCCGCCGTGGAAGAGGAAGGCGCGCGCTCGCACGAGGCGGTAGAGCTTCACGACCTTCCGGTCGGAGACGACGACCCGGTCCTCTCGCTCGAGCGTGCGGATGATCCGCTTGAAGAGATCGTAGACGTCGTCGGGGAAGTAGCGCTTCCGGTCGCGCGCGATCGGCGCGTCGGCTCCCTCGACGTCGCCGCGCGACGCGGGCGCGCCCTCCGCGATCCCGGCCATGACGCAGTCGAGGTACCGCTTGAGCTTCAGGAAGTCGTCCAGGCTCGCGATCCCCTCCCAGGGGCGGCGGTTCAGCGCCTTGTCGAGCTCGTTCGCGACGCCCTTCTCGAGGAGCTCCTCGAAGTGCTGGTCCTTGACCGGCGTCGACTCCGCCTTGAGCGCGAAACGGTCGCGCAGGGCGGCGAGCTCCTCGAACTCGGGGACGCGGTTCGTCGCGGCGAAGAGCATGACGAGGTTCACGGGGACGGGACGTCCGTCCTGATACGTCTTCCTTTCGTTGATGATCGTGAGGAGG
>JACQDU010000652.1 GCA_016200955.1 bacterium | reverse complement strand
GAGCCGGTGCTGCGGCTCGTCGCGCTCTCCTCCCTCGATCAGCGGCGGATGGTGGATGAGAGCGACCCGGAAGCTCGCCTCGCGCACGCGCGGGTGCTCGAGCGCGCGAGAGAGCCTCTCTCGCTGTTCTTCTCCCACCGTTCCCGTCGCCATGAACGGGAGCGTCGCGACCGCGGAGTCGATCCCGAGGATCGCGACGCCTCCGCGGAAGCGCACGAACGGAAACGGCGCTCCGAGATCGAGGTCGCTCGTCATGCAGTCGTGAAAGCTCGCCTCGAAGTCGCGCCTGCGGTCCGACGTGTAGGTGTAGCGGTCGTGGTTGCCCGGGATCGCCGAGAGAAAACCGCTCCCCCGCTCGATGAGAGGGCGCAGGACCTCGCGCGCCGCCGAGAACTCCTCGAGCAAGGAGACGTTCGTCAGGTCTCCCGTCACGACCACGTGATCGATCGAGGGATCCGCCGCGAGGTCTTCCGCGAGAGCCTTCGCGAGCGCGAGCGGATGATCCTTCCGTCGCTTGAGCTGCCAGTTGAGGGCGCCGATCAGTCTCTTCCCCAGGTAGTGCCACGGCGCGAGCGGCCACCTCGCGGGCACGTGGAGGTCGGAGATGTGAGCGATTCGGAGCTCGTTGCTCATCTCACCGCACGGGTGCGGCGTCTCGGGTCGCGACGAGCATCCAGGAAGATCCATCCGCGCGCCAGAAGAGCAACCGTCCGGCCTCCGGATCGTTCGAGACGTGCTCGCGTGTCAGGCGGAAGTCCGAACTCGGGGGAGAGGGCGGCCCGACGTTCGTCGGTCCTTGCCAGTGAGCACCGTCATCATGGCTCCAGTACCACTCGCTGGGCTCCGACTCCTCCGTGGAGGCTCTGACCCAGATCCACCTCAACGTCTTCAGCTCGGGCCGGGACACGACCCGCGCAGGCGGTTCGGTCGGCTTGGCCGATGCACACCCACACATGACAACGAGGAACAACAACAAGAACCGCAGAGCCGCGGAGAACGCAAAGGTACGCAGAGAAACTCCTCCGCGAAGCTCTGCGTCCTCCGCGCCTCTGCGGTGATTCTCTTTTTCCGTTCTCAAGCGTCGAGCTACGCCTTCACCCCGACCTTGACGCCCTTGAATCGCGCCGGCGAGCACCCGTGGCTCATCTCGGCTCGCTGGCCGGGCTGGCCCTTGCCGCAGTTGGAGACGCCGACGAGGTCCCACTCGTCGTGGCCGCAGATCGCATCGCATCCGCGCCAGAACTCGGGAGTGATCCCCTGGTAGTTGGGGTTCCGATACAGCTTGCCCAGCTTCCCGTCCTTGACCTCGCGAGCGACCTCGCACCCGAACTGGAAGTTGAGCCGCATCTGGTCGATCGACCACGAGCGGTTCGTGTCCATGAAGATCCCGCTCTTGGTCGAGCCGATCAGGTCCTGGAGCGAGCCCGCGCTCCCGGGCATGAGAGAGAGGTTCGGGATCCTCGTGATCGGGATGTTGTTCCAGCCCTCCGCGCGGTTGCACCCGTTCGATCGCGTGAGGCCGATGAAAGGCGCCGTGTCTCGCGTCATGAAGTAGCCGGAGAAGATCCCGTTCTGGACGACGTGCCAGCGCTGGGCCTTGACGCCGTCGTCGTCGTAGCCCGCCGTCGCGAGGCCGCCGGGAACGGTGTTGTCGGCGACGAGGTTGACGATCTCCGACCCGTAATGGAAGCGATCGCGCAGGTGCTCGGGCGTGTTGAAGGAGCGGCCAGCGTAGTTCGCCTCCCAGCCGAGAACACGATCGAGCTCGTTCGGGTGGCCGACCGACTCGTGGATCTGGAGGACCATCTGCTCGCGGCCGAGGATCAGGTCGGTCGTCATGGCCGGCAGCTCGGGCGCCGTCGTGAGCTCGATCGCTTCTTCGCGGATGCGCTCGGCGTTCTCGAGGAGGAAGGACGCCACGATGAGCTCGTAGCCGCCCGTCTTGTATTGCCCGCCGAAGCTCATGGGGAAGCTTCGCGTCTGCTGCTCGCCGTTCTGGACGGCGGTCGCTGAGTAGCCGCAGCCCGAGCGGATCAGCTCCTGCACGATGTAGGAGCCCTCGGTCGAGGCGAAGTGCTGCGTCTCCTTCAGGAAGTCCATGCTCGCGAGCGACACCTTGATGCGCGGGTCCTTCCTCAGGACCTCGTCGATCTTGAAGAGGAGCGCGAGCTTCTCCTCGAGCGGGACCTTGAAGGGATGGATCGTGTAGGGAGTCGCCCAGAAGTCCTCGTAGGCGGGCTCGTGCGCGAGCTTCACGTCTCCTTGCTTGGCGAGAGCGCTCGCCTTGGCGAGGGACACGGCGAGAGCGGCCGCTCGCTCGATCTCTGGCTTCGTGAGCTCGGGAGAGGAGGCGAAGCCCCAGGCGCCGTCCGCGATCACGCGGACGCCGAAGCCCTGGTCTTCTCCCAGGTCGGAGGAGCCGAGAGCGCCGTTCCTCACGGCGATCGCTTCCTTCCGGGTCTCTACGATCCTCACGTCGGCGTAGCTCGCTCCACGCTTCCGGGCGGTGTCGATCGCGAGCGTGCAGAGGTCTCTCATCGTTCGGTCTCTCCTGCCTAGAAGTCCGTGGAAGACGACATGTTCCAGCCCGCGAGCCTCACGGGAGGAACGACGAAACGGCCGCCGAACATGGCGCCGGTCGCGCGCTCGGGCTTTCCGAGCGCCTCTATGTGCGAGAGCAAGTCGGTCAAGCTCACGGTGAAGCGGAAATTCTTGACCGGATGCGCGATCTCGCCGCCCTTGACCGCGTAGATCCCGGAGCGCGTCATGCCCGTGATCGAGAGGTCCATGGGATTCACGACGTTCGTGTAGTGGAGCTTCGAGACGAGGAAGCCCGAGTCCATGCCGCGCACGAGGTCGTCCGTCGTCTTCGTCGCGTCGCCCTCCATGACGAGGTGG
>JACQDU010000715.1 GCA_016200955.1 bacterium | reverse complement strand
AGGCCACCGCGCAGAGGACCGCCGCCAATCCCCACAATATCTTCATCCCACCGTGCATTGTGGCGGTATCCTAACAAGCCACCGAAGCCCTGTAAATGGAAGTCGCCGGTCGGCGCAGATTTGACCACATTCTGAATTTGAGATATCTTGGGAGTCATTCACCGATTCGGAGCCGTCCGATGCCGAAAGTGCTGCACCCCCATATCACCAGCGATCCAGCCATCTGCGGCGGAAGCCCCTGCATTGAGGGAACGCGGATTTCCGTCCGGACCATCGTCGTGTATGCCCTCCATCACGGCGTCTCCCCTGAAACCCCGCTCAGTTATTATCCTCACCTGAGCCTTGCCGCGATCTATGATGCGCTCTCCTATTACTACGATAACCGCGCTGACATTGACGACGAAATCGCGGCGAATGCCGCACTCGAACCACCGGAAACGTCTCCCGCGTAACCTCACGCACCCAGTTTCATTCGCGCTCTTCGATGAAACTGTATCTCGATGAAAATATCCCGGACGAGGACCGTCATCCCGTAGCTAATCTGCGCAAGGGCTCGGGGTGGAGAAAGTCACGAGTTGGGCCGCGGAGGCCTTAGCAGCCTTACGCAAGATCATCACCCGGAAGAGCGCGTGGCCACCTTGGCCGACGATATGCGTGAGATCGGACGGATCGTCCACGATCTGGATCGCAGGCTGCTGAAATTGGAAACAAAATTTGAGGTGTATGAACGTCTCAGCGAGAAGGGACGGGGACGCCACTTGCCGGCTGAAGTGAGGACTATGCCTTGACTTGACCGCCCCCCCTTCCCTATGCTGTTGTCTATCGAGAGGAGCCTGCGATGTCGCCCCAGCCCCATCAAGTCAAATTTACCTACGACGACTATCTGCTTTTTCCCAACGATGGCAAGCGTCATGAAATCATCGACGGAGACCACTACGTGACCCCATCGCCAACAACCAAACACCAGCGAATCTCTCTCAAGCTTTCGACCAGCTTTGAAAAGCGCCGCGCCGCGACCGCCCAGGCACGCGGATTTTTCTGCTTCCACGTCGCAATGTCATCCAGATCGGCGGTGTGTTTGGCCGGTTCGGCGGGGCAGAAGACACCCATCCCGTCGAGAGTCAGATACCGCGCTGCTCGTTTCCGCGCCCTCGCCAGGCTCGTAGCGTGCTTCTTGGACAGCTTGCCCCCCGGCTCATACCACCCCGCCCCATCGGCATCGAGAGCAGCGAGGAAGTCCTCGACGGAACCTGCGATCGGAGCGACGCACTCCCCGTGGTCCGTCGGATCGACGCAGACGACACAGGGGATCGCCTTCTCGTCGCCGGGATCATCGAGCCAGAGCGCATAGTGGATTCCGTCGGCACCCATTCGAAGGAAGGGGAACGCTTCCGGCGGCGCGTTGGAATACCGGCTGCTGACCTCGGACCAGTCCTTCCGCTTCGCGAGGAAGCCCTCGTAGTAGCCGATCTCGTCGATACGTGGAAAGCGCCCTGCAAGGCCGGCTCGAAGGGCCTGCATGGACTCGCGCGCGGTTGCGGAGAAGTCGGGCATCGAGGCGACATGCTACGAGCCGGCAGGACGAGCATCCAGGAGTCGGCGCACACCCAGCTCAGAGGCCGTCCGTGGACTCCCGAGAGAAGGCGCGAAACAGGGTGCTACGCGGCAAACACCTTGCGCCTACCCTCGAGCGCGGAGGCATTCCGTGAGTGCATCTTCCCCGTGCTCTACAGGGTACCTCCGCGCTCACCCGCAGCCTTGCAGGTGTGTTCGAGAACGACGACGCGATGGACTGGGCGACGGAGTGACTCGCCTCACTTGAGCTCGAGCACCCTCCACCAGAGCTCTCGCCCCGCGCGGGCACCGAAGGCGATCTTCTTGCCGTCCTGGCTGAAGACGGGAGCGCTCACGTCATCGAAGGGCGCGCTGGCCGTCGTGCCGGCGACGATCGTCCACTTGCCGGCCTTCCTGGCGCGGAACGCGACCGTCTTCCCGTCGGGAGAGAAGACGGGCGAGTCGGCCCGCTCGTGCTCCTCCCGGGCGTCTTCTTCTCCGAGGACGAGGTGCCAGGTGCCCTCGTAGACGAAGGACTCGCTCCCGCGCTGGAGGAGAACGGGCGTCGTTCCTCCCGGGACCGCGGGAGGACCGTAGACCTTGCCGCCCCGGTTCGCGCAGAAGGCGACCTGCTTGCCGTCGGGGCTGAAGACGGGAGTGCCGACCGCCTCGTAGCTGCCGCCCACTCGCTTGCCGGCGACGAAGACGGCCTCCTTCTCGCCCGTCCGGCCCCTCCAGGCGAGCGTCTTTCCGTCGGGCGAGTAGACGGGGACTCCCGCGTGGTCTTGCCCGCCGCCGAGCTTCCTGTCTCCCTCGAAGACCCACCAGCGGCCGTTCTTCATGGCTCCCCACGCCGCACGCTTGCCGTCGGGGCTGAAGACGGGAACGTCCGCCATCTCGTAGGGCTCGCTCTCCTTGGAGCCGAGGTAGACGAAGCTCGTGAGCCAGGGGACGGTCGAGGTCCCGCCGATCTGGCCGGCGACCTGCTTCTCGACGGTGCGCTCGGCGACCGCGGCGATCGTCTTCCCGTCGGGCGAGAAGACGGGCGGCACGAGCCCGTTGGCGCGCTCGTGCTCCGATTCGAGCAGCTTTCCGTCGAGGACCACGTGCCATCTCCCGCCCTCGTAGATGTTGTCCTCGGGACGGATCCGCCCTCCCAGGTTTCCCCACGCCGCGACGTGCTTCCCGTCGGGGCTGAACGCCGGCCGCCCGGCCTGGTCGAGCTCGCAGAGCTTCTTCCCGGCCTCGACGATCCACCACTTCTCCGCCGTGTTGTTCTGGATCCGGTTCCCGGCGCGGTAGGCGACGCGCTTTCCGTCGGCGCTCCAGACGAGAGAGTCGGCGTAGGTGAAGACCTCGCCCTTCTTCCCGTCGATCACGGCGAAAGAGCTTCCCGAGACGCCGGCCGTGTAAGCGACGCGGCGGCCCTCGGGGCTGAAGACCGCCGTGAACCCGCCCTCCTTGTAGTCGGCGCCGTTCGGGTCCTTCCGGTCGACCCAGACGTCGTGCTCGGGAGGAACGGTCGCGAGGAGCTTCTCCTCGAAGCTCGCCTTCTCGGCGGCGGGCTTGCCCTGGGCGCGCGCCGGCAGCGCGCCGGCGAGGAGCAGGGCGAGCGCGACGCCTGCGATCTTGCCATCGGCGAGGACTCCTCCCGCCGTCATGTCTCGCTCCCGGGGAAGCCTAGCGTCGCGCGCGAGCCGCGGCAAACCCGCGCGGATGGGACGCCGTCTCGTCGGCGCGGGGTCGGTCCGGAGCCCGAAGAGACCGAGAAGCCGCACGGTATCCTTCTTCGCGCGTGGTCTCGCGGTCGCGGACGAGTCCGCGAGCGAGGCGGCGCTCCGTTGCTGGCCGAGCCCGACGGCTTCGAGATCTCGCGGAAGGAAGGCCGGTGGTGGGCGCTTACATCGAGGTCGCTCGGCGCAGCGGAGCGGGCCGAGCTCCGCGTGAAGGTGGCGCCCTGAGACGACCGGGAGTGCTGCGAGCGAAGCGTCTCCGGGAGGAGACCAGCGTTGCTCCCCTTGCCCGCGACCGGGTAACTTCACTCGGGGGGTATCGCTCGTTGGCGACGAGATCGAAGGCCACGAGCCGCACGAGGCCGCCGGACGTCCCGCTCCGCAAGCGCGACGTGCCGCGGCTCGCGAACGGCGAGATCGCGCTTCGACCCGCTCGCGGAACGCTCTTCCTCCGCGGCGCGAACGCGACCGACCCGCGGCAGGGGAACATCGGTGACGGCTACCTCCTGTCCGCGCTCTGTGCGGTCGCGCGTTCGTCTCCTCGCACGATCGAGTCGATGCTCCGGAAGAACGACGACGGGACCTACCGCGCGACGTTCCACCGGCGGCGCCCTGGGCGACGGTTCTCGCCCGAGCACGTGACGTTCGACGGCCGGGTCCCCTACGGGCGGAACGGGGCTCCCGTCTACGCGCGCGCCTCCGCCTGTCCGCTCGGCGAGGAGATCTGGCCCCTCATCGCCGAGAAGGGCTACGCCCGGTGGAAGGGTGGCTTCAACGTGATCGGCGAGGGCGGCATGGTCGAGGACACGCTCGAGGAGATCACGGGCCAGCCGACGCGCGTCTTCTACGTCGGCGGAACCCATCCCGAGGTCCTGTGGGACGTCATGCGCAGGGCCACCGAGAGCAACTGGCCGGCGACCGCGTGCACCTACGGACGAAAGGCCAGGCCGGAGCTCGACGCCTTCGGCTTCCACCCCTGGCACATCCACGTCCTCCTCGGGTGTCACACGTGGCGCGGCCACAGGATCGTCTGGCTCCGCGACCCGTTCGACAAGCCGCCAGCGGGCTCGGCGAACCTGCCCGACCCCAACGGCGTCTTCACGCTCGCGTGGGAGCACTTCCTGAACTACTTCGCGGAGCTCATCGTGAACGCGCGCGAGATCGTCGGCCTCCCGTCGCCGCCGTATCCCGCGGCGACGATCCGGCGCGCCATCGAGAGGTCCTACGTCTTCGACGCGCTCGACGTCGAGGCCCGGCGCGAGCTCTCGCGGTGCTTCCGGCGCATCCGCGTCGCGGAGAAGGAGACCCTCTTCGAGGCAGGATCGCGGCCCGACGCCTACTACATCATCCAGTCGGGGACGGCAGGCGTCTTCGTCCCGCGGGAGAAGAAGAGGTGCCTCCAGCTCGCGATCCTGGAGGCCGGCGATCAATTCGGAGAGATGGCTCTCCTCGATGACACCGTGCGCGCCGCCGGGGTCCGCGCGATCTCGTCGCTCGTCCTCTACCGGATGTCGGCGACGCGTTTCCGGGCGTGGATCGAGAGATGGCCCGAGCTCGAAGAGCGCTTCCGCCGCCGCTTCCGGCTCCAGCGGTGGATGCAGCGATGGTCGAAGCGCACGATCACCTCGGTCACCCTGGACGATCTCCTGCGGGCGGGGCGCGAGGAGAGCTTCCGGGCGGGCCAGCTCATCGTGCGGCAAGGCGAGCCGGCCCGGAGCTTCTACCTGCTCCTCGCGGGGCGAGCCGAGGTGCTCTCGAAGGAGCGCCGCGTCTCGGTCCTCGAGGAGGGCGCCGTCTTCGGCGAGGCCGCCGCGCTCCGGGGCGGCAGTCGCACGGCGTCGGTCCGCGCGCTCGAGGCCACGAGGCTCATGTGCATCGACCTCTCCGTCGCCGCCGGGGCCATGGAGAACTTCGACTGCGTGCAACGCCAGCTCGAGTTCGTCGCCCGGAGGAGGTCGCGCCGGCATCGATCCGCGAACACCGGTCGTTGACGTGAGGTGAGTCATGCGCTCGCCGCGGGTCCTCGCGTCGGCGCTGGCGACGTTCCGCTCGGCACGCAGCCAGCTTCAGGGCCCGCGGGTCGCGGTCAACCCCGTGGACGGGGCGATCGCGTGTTCCGGGCCACGCGGGCAGGTGCTCGTCTTCGACCCGTCTCCCTGTGCCGGCTTCCCCGCGCTCCATCGACCCGCCGGTCGCGACTCCTGGTTGTATCCCCGGCGAGGGGGCCCGCGAGGCGCGAAGGGAGAACCACATGGACAAGGCGGGAGTCGTCCAGAAGGCGAGCGCGAGCCCGGGGACCGGCACGGGCTACCAGCAGGCGGTGGCCGCGATCCGCGCGCTCGAGGCGCTCTCGAAGCGCAAGGACCTCGACAAGAAGGCCCTCTACGCCGAGCGCAAGAAGCTCATC
Source organism: bacterium (assembly GCA_016200955.1). Lineage (GTDB taxonomy): Bacteria > Planctomycetota > J058 > J058 > JACQDU01 > JACQDU01. The sequence continues at coordinate 2,328 of JACQDU010000715.1, read as the reverse complement.
CACGTCGTCTCGGAGTACCGGCGGAAGCTGAACGTCAAGAAGGCGAAGCGGAAGAAGCACACCCGCGGGTGAGGCGGTCTCTCGCTGCGCTCACTCCTTCTCGAGCCTCTCGAGCTCCGCGCGGGCCCTCGGGGCGAACGCCTCGTTCGGGCCGAGCTTGAGAGCTCGCTTGAGGTCGGCTCTCGCGCCGTCGCGGTCTCCCTTCGCGACGCGCGAGAGGCCGCGGTTCGCCCAGGCGATCCCGTCCCTCGGGTCGAGCTCGACCACGCGCGAGGAGTCGGCGATCGCGCCGTCGTGGTCGTTCTTGAGGAAGCGAGCGATCGCCCGGTTCCTCCACGTGATGCTGTCGCGCGAGTCGAGCTCGATCGCGCGCGTCGCGTCGGCGATCGCGCCGTCGAGGTCGCCCTTCGCGCGGCGAGCGAGGCTGCGGTTCGTCCACGCGGGGATGTTCTTCGGGTAGAGCTCGATCGCGCGCGACGAGTCGGTGATCGCTCCGTCCAGGTCGCCCTTCGAGTAACGGACGAAGCCGCGGCCCTCCCACGCATCGATGTTCTCCGGGTCGAGGTCGATCGCGCGCGAGAAGTCGGCAAGGGCGGCCTCGGGGTCGTCCTTCAGGTGAGAGATCGCCCGGTAGATGAACCCCGCGGCGTCCCTCGGCGCCTCGTGGGCGTGCGCCTTCTCCGCGTCCATCTCCGCGAGCGCCGCCTGAGCCTCGGGCTGCGAGGTCCCGGCCTCCTCGGCCGCATCGAGGGCGCGCTCGAAGTCGCTCCGTGCACCCGGGTCCCCCGTCTTCCGGCGAGCGGCCCCGCGCTTCGCCCACAGGCTCGCGTCCTTCGGGTCGAGCTGGACCGCGCGGTTGAAGTCCGGCACCGCGCTCTCGACGTTCCTCTCGAGGAAGCGCGCCGTTCCGCGGTTCGCCCACGCCGCCGCGAGCTTGGGAGAGAGACCGATCGCGCGCGAGGCGTCGACGATCGCTCCCTCGAGGTCCTTCTTCGCGATGCGAGCCGCGCTTCGGTCCGACCAGGCCCGAGCGGCCTTCGCATCGAGGTCGATCGCCCGCGAGAGGTCGGAGATCGCCCCGTCGAGCTCCTTCCTCGCGAGGCGGGCCGCGCCACGGCTCGCCCAGGCAGCGGCGTTCCCCGGCTCGAGCTGGATCGCGCGCGAGCCGTCCTCGATCGCTCCAGCGAAGTCTCTCCGGTCGAACCTCGCCGTCGCCCTCGAGACGAGCTCGGCCGCCCCGGGGCCGCGCGTCTCCGCCTGAAGGGGCGCCGCTTCTCTCTCATTGTCCTTCCGGGAGAGAACGACGACGAGACCCGCGAGCCCGAGAGCGAGCGCGACGAGGACGATCCCGATGCGGCGCGCGCGGCCGGCGCCGCGGCCCGCGGCCAGGGCGCGCTCGAGCGCCGCTCCGTCGCGGAAGCGCGCCTCGGGGCTCCGCGCCATCGCGCGCTCGATCACGCGAGCGAGCCACGCGGGAGTCTCGGGCCGGAGCTGCCGGAGAGGCTCGGGCTGGCCGTGCTCGACCTTCGCGAGGAGCTCGATCCCGCTCTCGGCGGCGAAGGCGGGGGCGCCCGCGAGGCACTCGTAGAGGACGGCTCCGAGCGCGAAGACGTCGGCGGGCGGCCCGACCCTCCTCGCGTCGGAGATCTGCTCGAAGGGCATGTAGCCTGCGGTCCCACGCGCGCCGGGGCCGTGGGAGAGCGAGACGCTCGCGCTCGCTCCCGGGACGTCTCTCACGAAGTGCTTCGCGAGACCGAGGTCGGCCACGAGCGGCTTCCCTTGCCCGCCGTCTTCGGGGAAGAGGACGTTCTCGGGCTTGAGGTCGCGGTGAACGATCCCGCGCTCGTGCGCTCGCCCGAGCGCGGAGGCGAGGTCTCGCCCGAGCGCGACGGTCTCGTCGACGGAGAGCGGCCCTTTCTCGAGCCGGTCGCGCAGCGTTCCTCCCGGGAGGAACGGCATGACGATGTAAGGACCTTGCGGCGAGTCGCCTGCCTCGAGGAGAGGGACGAAGCCCGCCTTCTCTCCCAGGAGAACGAGCAAGCGCCGCTCGCGCTCGAAGCGCGCGACCGTCTCGCTCCTGTCGGTCCGCCGGAGCACCTTCACGGCCACGTCGCGCCCGTCCGCCCCGCGAGCACGGAAGACGACTCCCATGCCGCCGCGCCCGACCTCGGACCCGAGCTCGTAGGCCCCGATCTTCACCCGGGGAGCCTAGCTCAAGCGGCCGCGCCGATCATTCGGTTGCGCGCCGTAACACTATTGACCAGATTATTCTCGCGGCGAGAGAACCGCGATGGGCCGCGGCTCGCTACCGCTCGCCTGGGGTAGTGT
>JACQDU010000676.1 GCA_016200955.1 bacterium | reverse complement strand
GGCCCCGTCGAGTGGCCGGTCGTCCCTTCGGCGGAGATCCCGTGGCCCATGGTCACGTGCGCTCCCGCGCTCACGTAGAAGTGGTCGTTGTGCGCGTAGTAGGTCTGGTAGCCCGACTCGTGGTCGATGATGAGAAGGTTCCCGTAGCCGCCGTTGTAGCCGTAGCTCGCCGAGTGGACCGTGCCCAAGCGCGCGGCGATCGTCGTCGAGAGGTTCGGGCCCGCGATGTCGATCGCTCCGTGGATCCCGTAGGGGCGGGGCGAGTAGTAGTTGCTCGTGATCGGACCTCCCTGGGGCCAGACGAAGTCGGCGGCGCTCGCGTCGCGCGCCGAGAAGAGCGCGAGTCCGAGAGCCGACGCCGCGATCGCCGTCGCGCGCGCCGAGCGGGTCCGCATGCTCGTGATCGACATGGTTCTCCTCCTGGTCCCTGGTTGCTCGGGTCTCCGGTGAGCAAGGGCTTCTCCAACAGGGAGCGGGGCGGACCATGCTGGGAGCTGCTCTTAGGGATGCGCGGGCCCGCGCGGCGCCGGAGGGAGACAGTGGGAGCGTCCTTCGTTCGCGCGTGGACGGGAGTGAGGAACCGCTACGGCGCGGATCGAGCGTGCAGATCCTGGGAGTATCCAGGTCCGTCTCGCTGCTCGAGCGTCGAGACGCCACGAGGAGCTTCGCTCATCGGACGGCAAGTATCCGTTCTCGCAAGATCCGCGAGGCTCTCCGGGAAGACAGCGAGCGACGGAGCGCTTTCCTCGACGCTGCGTCCGGAGAGACCAAGACTCACGCCTCCCCCTGGACGCCGACTCGAGCGAGACCGACGGTGACGCCGGCATCGGCAAGGCTCCCTCACGACGAAGCGAGACCGCGCCTTCCCTCCGAGACGGCCTCTCCGGAGAGAGCGAGGCTCTCGCCGCCCTCCACCTCGCTCCCTCGGCCGGGAGCGCGACCGTCGCCACCGTGAGGAACGACATCGAGGAAGACAGCCAGGCCATCGTCGCCGTCAGGAGCACCGTTTTCCGGACGGAGCATTGCCATCGACACCGTCCACAACCTTCCTCTCCAGGGAGAAGGGAGGTCGGCCCCATCAGCCACGCCTCCTTCACGGGAGAGCCACGACATGGACCCCGTCGGGCACGCACACTCCGGTGGCGGCAATGAGAGCGGCGCCGTCAGCAACGCTCTCCCCGGAGAGAGCCATGCGATCGACGCCGAGTGTCACGCTGCACGCGGAGACGCCGAGACAGATCGCGTCGTCCTTCGAGCTCCTTCCGGAAGGAGCAAGGCCGCCGGCGCCCTCCGGGTCGCTTCCGGAACACTCTCCGGAGATAGTGAAACACTCTCCGGAGATAGTGAAACGCTCTCCGGAGATAGTGAAACGCTCTCCGGAGATAGTGAAACTGATGGCACCTGAGCACGCGCGGGCACTCGCATCCACACGAGGAGAAAGCCCTTAGCCTCCTGGGACGCTTTACGCCGCCCGCTCGACTCCCCCGCATCCGAGGAGCGTGCAGCCCCCGTGCTCCTGGAAGCACGCCTCGTGGTGGACGGTCTTGCAGCGCCCGCACGCGACGAGCGCGGCCTCTCCCTCGGCGATATCGACGTGACAGTAAGGACAGCGAGGAGCGTTCCCCTCGAGCCAGAGGTAGCGCTCGACGAGCCCCCCGATCTCCACGGGAGCGGGCCTGCGCGAATAAGCGCTCGCGACCGCCTCGAGCGAGAGGAGCGTGCGAGCGAGCCCGACGGCCACGAGAGAGCGGATCTCGACGGTCACCCCGAGACGCCCCGCGGCACCCCGGACCTCGTCCGCTCCGTGCACGTAGAGGAGCTCGGCGAGCGGGTCCGTGAGGGCCTCTCCCACGTGGGAGAAGAGCTCGTCCGCGATCGCCCCGCGAGCGTCCTTCGCTCGCTGGACGTCGAAGCGCATGTCGGGCTGCGAGAGGTCGGGAGAGGCCGAGACGCGCGCCGAGTTCTTCGCTCGCCTGTAGAAGGCCGGACGGCGGATCACGAGGTCGAGGCCGCCGTCGATCTCGACCTCGGCGCTCACGGAGAACGGGCCGTGGCCCTTGACCTCCGCCCAGGCGCGGCGGCCGTTCACCTTCGCGCAGAGCTGCGCTCCGTCGAGCGTGGGCGGCATCCCGGGCAAGCGCGAGGCGAGCTCGACCGTGCCCGCGTGGGCTCGGGCGAAGATCTCGAGCGCCTCGACCTCTCCCGGAGGAGCGCTCGTCGCGGCGCGCCACTCCCAGGCCTGCGCGATCATCCGCGGGAGCCGGACGAGGACGAAGGCCCCCGCGACGATCGCGAGACCGGAGAGCATGCACTCGAGGTCGCCGACCGTGGGACTCTCTCCCGGGAACAACGGAGATTACTCGCGGGCGGGCTCGCAGGGTAGGATCCTCTCGTGACCGCCACGACCCAGGAGACGGGGCGCGCGAAGCCGCTCGAGCGCATGGGGGAGCACGTCGTCTTCCCCTCGATCCCGGCCATGTTCCAGTCGAGCGTCCGCGAGAGCGGGCAGGGCGAGCTCTTCTTCAGGAAGGAGAGCGGAGCCTGGCGCGCTTTCACCGCCGAGGACGTCGCTCGAGACGTGCGGCGCCTCTCGTGCGGGCTCGCATCGATCGGCGTCGCGAAGGGAGATCGCGTCGGGATCGTCGCCGGGACGCGCCTCGAGTGGGTGCTCGCGGACCTCGCGATCCTTCACCAGGGAGCGGTCACGGTCGGCGTCTACCCGACTCTCCTCGCGGATGACGTCGCCTATCAGCTCTCGCACTCGGACGCGAAGGTCGCGTTCGTGGAAGACGAGACGCAGCTCGCGAAGGTCCTCTCCGTGAGAGCGAAGCTTCCCTCGCTCGAGAGGATCGTCGTCCTCGCCGGCGGGCCGCGCACGGGACCGGAGAGCGCGCTCTCGCTCGAGGATCTGGGCGAGAAAGGCGAGGCATGGGACCGCGCCAACCCGGGAGCCTTCGAGCGAGCGACGCTCTCCGTCTCCTCCGAGGACACGGCGACGATCATCTACACCTCGGGCACGACCGGCCCGCCCAAGGGAGCGGTCCTCTCTCACGGAAACTTCTGCTTCGTCCTCGCCTCGACCTCGAGCGTGCTCCCGAGCCGCGGCGAGGAGGAGCTGGGAGTCGCCTTCCTCCCGCTCGCGCACGCGCTCCAGCGCGTCTCGACGTACGGGTGCATCTACGTCCGCGGCAGGACGGCTTTCGCGGAGTCCACCGACAAGCTCATGGACAACCTCCGCGAGCTTCGCCCGACCGTGCAGGCGAGCGTCCCGCGGATCTGGGAGAAGATCCACGCGCGGATCGAGGCCGGCCTCGAGTGCGCATCGCGCGGGAAGCGCGCCGCCTTCCGCTGGGCCCACGAGCAGGGCCGCCTCGCTGCCCCTTACAGAAAGAAGGGCGAAGCGCTCCCCCTCGTGCTCGGGCTCAAGTGGTCCCTCGCGAGGAGCTTCTTCCGGAAGAAGGTCCTCCCGCGGCTCGGGCTCGAGCGCGTGCGCTTCCTCTCGTCGGGAGGAGCGCCGATCGGAGTGGACCTCCTCGAGTTCTTCTACGCCATGGACATCCAGGTCATCGAGGGCTGGGGCCTCACCGAGACGGCCGCTCCCGCGACGATCAACCGAGCGGATTACTTCAAGTTCGGATCCGTCGGCCTCCCGATCCCGGGGACCGACGTGAGGATCGCCGACGACGGAGAGGTTCTCGTCCGCGGGCCCGGCGTCTTCAAGGGCTACTGGAAGGACGAGACCGCGACGCGCGCGGCCTTCGATGAGGCCGGCTACTTCAAGACGGGCGACATAGGAGCGATCGACGAGGACGGCTTCCTCTCGATCACCGACCGGAAGAAGAACCTCATCGTGACGTCCCTCGGGAAGAAGATCGCGCCCCAGAACCTCGAGAACATCTTGAAGGAGTGCCCTTACCTGGGGACTTGCCTCGTCCACGGCGACCGGCGGAAGTTCCTCTCCGCGATCTTCACGCTCGACCCCGAGGAGATCGTCCCGTGGGCCCGCTCTCGCGGTATCCTTCCGCCCGGCGGGAACGGAGAGGCGGCGGCCGCGCTCGGCGCGCACCTGCCTCTCCTCGCCGCTCACGCCGACGTGAGAGCGCTCGTGGAGAAAGCGGTCGCCCTTGCGAACGCGAAGCTCGCGGGATACGAGCAGATCAAGCGCTGGGCCGTCGTGGGAGACCGCTGGACGATCGAGGACGGGTCGCTCACGCCGACTCTCAAGATCAAGCGGAAGGTGCTCGAGGAGCGCTACAAGGCCATCCTCGACGGGTTCTACGAGAGCGAGGACACATGAGCATTCCCTGGAAGCATGTCGAGAAGCACCTCCAGGAGCACCGGAAGGAGATCGGCTGGAAGGGCGCTCCGTGCGTCCGCATGACGCTCAAGACGGGGGAGAAGTTCTTCATCTTCCGCGCCATCGAGGCGACCGACCAGATCTTCTCCGCGCTCACCTTCCTCCCGGAGGAGACGATCGACGAGAACCCGCGCTTCCACTTCGTCGCCGTGGACCCCGCGGAGATCGCCCTCTTCGAGGCCTTCGAGCCGGAGCCAAGGCGCCCCGAGCAGCTCAAGCGGATCACGTCGTTCAGCGCCGTCTCGGCCTCCAAGGAGAAGGAGAAGGTCGAGAAGGAG
>JACQDU010000675.1 GCA_016200955.1 bacterium | reverse complement strand
CGACGAGGGTCGCCGCGAACGTCTCCTCCTGCACGCTCGCGCGCACGCGGGCGAGGAAGGCGGCGCCGCCCTTCTTCTCCTTCGCGATCTGCGCCGCCGCGGGAGAGAGGGCCGCGTGCACGTCCGGAGCGATCGCGATCCCGCGCGAGGCGAGCCCCGCCGTGCCCGCGCTCCAGACCGTCGCCGTGTAGAGGCCGAGGCCCTCGGCACGGCGCAGACCTTCGTCGAGCGGGAGGCTCGCGAGGCTCGGGAAGGTGCGCTGGAGGAGCTGGACGAGGTCGGTCTCCTCGGCGGTCGCGCTCACGACGCTCACATGGCTCCTGGGCGACGTCTCATTCAAGTGCAAACGGGGTCCTCCTCGCAAGCCCGCTCCCCTGGGCCGTACCGCGCTCGCGGTCGATCGTCGCGCCCGGTGCACGCTCGCCGGTCGCGAGAGTTCCTGCTAGCGTCTGCTAACGTGAGTCAGCGAAGGCCCGCCGCGTGAGACCGAAGACGAAGCCCGCGAGAGGACGGGGACCGCTCGCGCCGGGGAGCGAGCTCGGCCGCTTCGTGATCCTCGGCCTCCTCGGCAAGGGAGGCATGGGCGAGGTCTACGCCGCGGAGGAGAAGAAGAAGCGGCACCGGCGCGCCGCGCTCAAGGTCCTCGGCGCCGGCCGCTCCGCCGACACGGCCCGCTTCGAGAGAGAGCGCGAGCTCCTCGCTCGCGTGACTCACAGGAACGTCGTCGCGAGCCTCGGCCCCTTCGAGACTCCTCGCGATCCCCGTCCCGAAGACGGGCGAGCTCGACGCCCGGGAGAAGAAGTTCGTCTCCCGGGAGCTCGGCTTCGAGCTCGCGCTCCCCGTGGATCCGCGGCACGACTGGACGGTCGTGCCGGACGATCGCCTGGCTCACGTCGTCGCCGCCGCCTTGGAGAGCGAGGGCGGGATCGCCCGCGTGGTCGTCTCGGCGTGGCCGACCTCGTGCGACGCGTCCGTCGCGGAGGACTTCCGGTCGGGGAAGACGATCGAGGCCCTCTACGACTCCTTCGAGAGAGGGAAGCCCCAGGAGAGGAAGCTCCCCGGCTCCGGCGTTCCCGTGACCACGTTCGAGTTCTCGGGGACCGAGCGCAGGATCGCGGGCTTCCTCGAGAGCCCGCGATCGAAGCCCCAGCGAGGCCGGGTCCTCGTGGCGGTCGGCGCCACGCGCGTTATCAGGTCGTCGCGAGCTGTGACGAGGACGTCTTCCTCGGCTTCACGGGAGTCCTCGAGAGGGCCGTGAACGGGTTCGCGCTCAGGGCCAGCTGAGGGGCCTCTCGCCGGCCCGGGTTAAGCTCTCCCGGGGGAGTGCTCATGCTCGGGCTCATGCAGGAACACCCGCTCGGAGTCGCGGCGATCGTCCGCCACGCCGAGCGCATGCACGGAAGGAAGACGATCACGACGAGGACTCGCCGCGGTCTCGTCACGGCGAGCTTCTCCGAGACGATCGCTCGCGCGCGCAGGCTGGCGTCCGTTCTCCGCTCGCTCGGAGTCGGGCCGGGCGACCGCGTGGCGACGTTCTCGTGGAACCACCAGCAGCACCTCGAAGCTTACGTCGCGGTCCCGTGCATGGGAGCCGTGCTCCACACGCTCAACATCCGGCTCTTCGAGGCGGACCTCGCTTACATAGTCGAGCACGCGCAGGACAAGGTCGTGATCGTGGACCGGAGCCTCTGGCCCCAATGGGAGAGGGTCGCGGCGCGCGTCTCCTGCATCCGCGCGACGATCGTCGTGGACGACGAGCCCGAGTCGCCGTGTCTCCCGGGGACCCTCGACTACGAGGAGCTCCTCTCGGCCCACCCGGAGACCGCGAGCTTTCCCGACGTGCCCGAGAGCCACGCCGCGGCAATGTGCTACACCTCGGGCACGACCGGCCACCCGAAGGGCGTCGTCTACAGCCACCGCTCGACTCACCTGCACACGTGCATGCTCGGCACGGTGGACGCCCTCGGGATCTGCGAGCGCGACACGGTGCTCGCGATCGTGCCCATGTTCCACGCGAACGCCTGGGGTCTGCCCTACGGGTGCCTCATGTGGGGCGCGGACCTCGTGCTCCCCGGGCGCTTCATGGCTCCCGAGGCCCTCACGGAGCTCGTCGTCCAGCGGAAGGTGACGTTCGCTTCCGGAGTGCCGACGATCTGGCTCGGGATGCTCGAGCCGCTCAGGAAGGCGAAGGAGCAGGTCCGGCTCTCGCGGATCGCTTGCGCGGGCTCGGCCGTGCCGCCCACGCTCCAGCGCTCCTACGAGAGGGAGCTCGGCGTGCCGATCGTCCACGCGTGGGGCATGACCGAGACGAGCCCTCTCGTGACCTTCTCGAAGCCTCTCGCTTCTCACGGGGACGTCTCGCCCGAAGCTCTCGAGAGAGTCCTCGAGAAGCAGGGGCGCGCCGCGCCGGGAGTCGAGATCCGGATCGTGGGAGACGACGGGAGAGAAGCGCCCTGGGACGGGAAGGCCGTGGGCGAGATCCAGGTCCGCGGGAACTGGATCGCCGCGAGCTACTACCGCGACGAGAGCTCCTCGCAGAAGTTCCAGGACGGCTGGCTCCGCACGGGAGACGTCGCGACGATCGACCCCGACGGGTACGTCCACCTCGCCGACCGCACGAAGGACCTCGTGAAGTCGGGCGGGGAGTGGATCTCGAGCGTCGTCCTCGAGGGCCTGATCATGGGTCACCCGTCCGTCGCCGAGGCGGCCGTGATCGCCGTCCCTCACCCTCGCTGGAGCGAGCGGCCGCTCGCGTGCGTCGTCGTGCGCAAGGGAGCCGCTCTCTCGAAGGACGACGTGATCGAGTTCCTGCGGGACAAGGTCGCGAAGTGGTGGCTGCCCGACGACGTCGTCTTCATCGAGGAAGTCCCGAAGACGTCGGTGGGCAAGTTCGACAAGAAGGTCCTGCGGGAGAGGTTCAAGGACCACAGGTCGAGCTGAGGCGGCTCTTTCTCAGGAGTGCAAACCGCGCACGAACCTCGTCATGGCTTCGAGCGTCGCCTCGGGCTGATCCCTGTGAGGGGCGTGGCCGCAGCGGGGAAGGACGAGCATCTCTCTCCGAGAGTGAACGCCTCGCTCGATCGCGCGCACCTGAGCGAGCGTCCCGTACTCGTCGTCCTCGCCTTGAACGACGAGGAGGGGGCAAGCGATCCTCGCGAGAGAGCCCTCGATGTTCCAGGAGCGGAACGCCGGATCGAGCCAGACGGCCGTCCACGCCTCGACCAGAGGAGCGGCGTTCTCGCCGTGGTGGCGGCGGAAGCGCTCGACCTGGTCCGTCGTCCTCGAGCGGTCTCGAAGGCTCGCGATGCTCGCGACCGTCTCGTCCTCGACGATGACGTGCGGCGCGAGGAGGAGGAGAGCTCTGACCGAGAGGGGCTCGTCGCCCGCTCGGATGAGCGCGATCGAGCCGCCGTCGCTGTGTCCGACGAGGATCGGCTCGCGCACGGAGAGCGCCTCGAGCACGGCCGGCAGGTCGTTTCGCGCCTCGTCGTGCATGAAAGACGGCGTGAAGCGAGCCGCGAGAGGATCCGAGCGGCCATAGCCTCGCCGGGAGTAAACGAGCGCTCCGAGGTCGGTCGCGCGGGCGAGGCGAGAGGGGAAGTCGCGCCACCCGCTCACGGACCCGAGGCCTTCG
>JACQDU010000663.1 GCA_016200955.1 bacterium | reverse complement strand
AGGAGATGGAGCTCGGCGAGCTCCTCACGTTGCTCAAGGCGAAGGACCTGGAGACCAGGACTCCCTGGGCTTACGTCGTCGCGAACCTGAGGCCCTTCCTGCCTGGCGACGTCACTCACGACGAGCTCCTCCCCGACTGAGGCCGACAGCGCGGGCGCTTGCGCGCGTCTTTCGTGAGCTTCCCGGTCACCGCGGCGCGGCGTGAGGCTCGTCTTCCTCGGTCGTCTCATACAGGGCCGGGAGCGAAGGAGCAGAGAGTGAGCACGAAGCCCGAAGACCTCGAACGAGCGCGGAAGGTCCTGCGCATCGCGCAGCACCACACGCTCTCGAAGCTCGTCGAGTTCGTCGTGGATCACGAGGACGAGATCCTCGCGAGCACGGGCGCCGACTTCGACTCGAGCGGCGTCATGGAGCGCCTGACCGGCATTCACCAGGAGCTGTTCATGCTGGGCGGCCTGATCGCCACGCTCCCCGCTCCCGCGGCTCCCGTCGCTCGCCCCCAGAAGCCGAGCCAGGCGACCGGCAACAACGAGAGCGCGTAGGAGCGCCTTGGCCCTAGCCCGCTCGAGCACAGCGGCGCAACCGTGGATGTTTGCAGGGCTGGCACTCCCGGGGCGCTCGCCCGAGGAGGCGACGCCAGCGCCCTCCTGAGCTCGTCTCGTCCCTGGAGCGAGACGGCGGCGCGAATCCGGTTCCAGGAGCCGTGGCTCCCGGGACGTCAGGTCGTCGCCGCGAGCTCGACCCGAAAAACGCCGCCGCCTTCCTCGGGCGAGGGCGCCTCCGCGCGAAGGGCGCGCGCGAGGACCTGGCTCGCTTCCTCGCGCTGGCGCCTCGCGACAAGGAGGCCCCGGCCGTCGCGGCAGAGGTCGCGAAGCTCTCGGGCCTCTGAGTCGGACGTCTCTCAGAACAGCGCCCCGGCTCCCTTCTCGGCGAGGTCCAGGAGCTTCCAGGGAGCGACGCCGAGCACGACCGTCCCGAGCGCCATGAGCCCGAGGGAGAAGCGCGGCCCCCACTTCCACGCGTCCGGGGGAGCGTCGGACTCCTCGACCGGCGAGCGCATGTACATGCGCACGACGGGCTGGAGGTAGTACCCGAGCGAGAGCGCGCTCGTGAGGACCGCGAGCACGACGAGCCCGGTGTTCCCCGCGGCGACGGCCGCCTTGAAGACCCAGAGCTTCGCTATGAACCCCGACGTGAGCGGCACTCCCGCGAGCGAGATCATGCTGATCGTCATGGCGAGCGCCGCGAGCGGCCTCGTCCGGGCGAGGCCGGTGAGCGCGGCGATGTCGTCTATGTCCTCGCCGCCGCGCTCGAGGTAGCAGAGGACGGAGAACGCGGCGAGGTTCGCGACGCCGTAGCCCACGAGGTAGTAGATGACGCCCGCCGCCGCGTCGTGCGCCGCGACGTCGAGCGCGAGCCCGGGCGCTCCGAGGCCGCGCGCGGTGTCGGAGAAGCGCGCGATCGCGACGAGGCCCGTGAGCGCGTATCCCGTGTGCGCGATCCCCGAGTAAGCGAGGAGCCGGCGCGGGTTCGTCTGCGTGAACGCTCCTGCGTTCCCGACGATCATGGTGAGCGCCGCGACCGCCCAGAGGATCCACCCGAGCTGCATGCCGCTCTCGGGTAGCTCGGGGTGAGCGGCGAGGTTCCTGTGAGGCCCGAGCGCGACGAGCACCCGGAGCGCGGCGGCGAACGCGGCCGCCTTCACGGCCACGGACATGAAGCCCGTGACGCTCGCGGGGGCTCCCTCGTAGGCGTCGGGGATCCACGAGTGGAAGGGGACCGCTCCGACCTTGAAGAGGAGGCCGACCAGGATCAGCGCCACGCCGCACACGGCGAGCGGCCCTCCCGCGCCGATCCCGCGCGCGTGGATCAGGTCGAGGCGCAGCGTACCGGCCGACGCGTAGACGAGCGCGATCCCGTAGAGGAGGAAGCCGGACGAGAAGGCTCCCAGGATGAAGTACTTCATGGCCCCTTCGGCCGAGCGCGCCTTCGCGCGGAAGAGGCCGGTCAGCGCATAGACCGACACCGAGAGCGTCTCGATCGCCACGAAGAGCGTCGCGAAGTCGTTCGCCACGACGAGCGCGAGCATTCCCGCCATGCCGAGGAGGAGGAGGCCGTAGTGCTCCCCCGTCGCGATCGGCGTGCTCTCGGCGTAGTGGGCCGAGTAGAGCGAGGTCGCCGCTCCCGCGAGGAGGATCGAGAGGGCGAGACCGAAGCCGAGCCGGGAGACGGCGATCGCTCCGCCGAGGACGACCCTGTCCCGGTCGCCCGACCAGACGAGCGCGGCGGCTATCCCGGCGAGGACGACTCCCGCGAGCGAGATCCACGCGAGCACGACCTTCGATCCTCTCGGGAGGTAGATGTCCGCGACGAGCGCGGCGAGCCCGGCGAGGACGCAGGCGATGATCGGGAGGAGCGCGGCGTATTCCTCGAGCGCGAAGGTCTGCACGCTAGCCCTCCCTCTCGGGCGGCTGGGCCCGCGCGACGACCCGCTCGACGGAGGGGACGATCCGGTCGAGGAACGGCTTCGGGAAGACTCCCATCACGATCGCGAGGGCGAGGACGGGGACGAGGTAGCTCGTCTCGCGCGGGGAGAGGTCGTCGACGTCCGCGTTCAGGCCCTTCGCTTCCCCGAAGAAGGCGCGGCGGACGACGAGGAGCATGTAGACCGCTCCCAGGATCGCTCCGGTGGCGGCGATCGCGGTCGCGAGACGCCACTGCGCCTCGAAGACTCCGAGGAGGATCAGGAACTCTCCCACGAAGCCGCTCGTCCCCGGGAGCGCGATCGACGCGAGCGTCGCGATGACGAAGCACGTCGCGAGCCTCGGCGCGGGCCGCGCGAGGCCGCCCAGCTCCGAGACCTCGCGCGTGTGCCTCCTCTCGTAGATGCAACCCACGAGGAGGAACAGGGCGCCCGTCGAGAGGCCGTGCGAGACCATCTGGAACACGCCGCCCGTGATCGCGCGCGTCGTGAACGCGAACATGCCGAGGACGACGAGCGCGAGGTGAGAGACGGACGAGTAAGCGATGAGGCGCTTCACGTCGCTCTGCGAGAGCGCCATGAGCGCGCCGTAGACGACGCCCACGGTCGCGAGCGCGAGGATCACGGGCGCCGCCGCGTGAGCTCCCGCGGGAAAGAGCGGGATCGCGATCCTCACGAAGCCGTAGCCTCCCATCTTGAGGAGCACGGCCGCGAGGATCACGGAGCCCGCCGTCGGCGCCTCGACGTGGGCGTGAGGGAGCCACGTGTGGAGCGGGAAGAGCGGCACCTTGATCGCGAACGCGAGCGCGAACGCCGAGAACAGGCGGAGCTGCGTGCGCCCGTCGAGCGTTCCTCCCGCGAGCGCCGCCTCGATGCGGTCGAGGTCGAACGTCCTCCCCGCGCTCGCATACACGTAGAGGATCGCGGCGAGCATGAGGAGGCTTCCGACCGCGGTGTAGACGAAGAACTTGAGCGCGGCGCCGACGCGGCCTTTCCCGCCCCACACTCCGATGATCAGGAACATGGGGACGAGCATGGCCTCCCAGAACAGGTAGAAGAGCAGGAGGTCGCGCGCGCAGAAGACTCCGACCATCGCGGCTTCGAGGAGGAGGAGCGACGCGTGGAACTCCTTCACGCGCTCGTCGATCGAGCGCCAGGACGCGAGCACCGAGACGGGCACGAGGAACGTCGTCAGGAGGACGAGCAGGAGAGAGATCCCGT
>JACQDU010000662.1 GCA_016200955.1 bacterium | reverse complement strand
GTTCATCCGCGAGTTCGAGCTGCGGGCGTCCGAGCTGCTCGTCCAGCAGGATCGCCTGCGGCAGGAGCTCCGGCACCTCGACGAGATCGTCCGCGCCGCCGACACGTTCCTCGCCGGAGTCGAATGCGCGGAGCTTTCGGTCCTCCGCGAGATGTGGGACGAGCGAAAGAAGAAGGTCCAGACCGCCCTCGCGAAGATCGACGCGGGCCCGATGAACGACGCGCTCCGGAAGTACCGCGAGCTCAAGTCCGACCTCTCGTGCCAGCAGGCGAACGCGCGCAAGGTCCGGGACTTCATCGGGTCGCTTCAGACATGACCCGGCCGATCGCTCGCCTCGGCAGTCCCTCGGATCACGGCGGGACGATCGTGACCGCGAGCACGGACGTCTTCGGCGAGCGGATCGGCGTTGCCCGCATGGGCGACGTCCACGCGTGCCCGGTCCCGGGGCATGGCAGCACGGCCGTCGTCACGTGTGATCCGAAGACGTTCGCGAACGGGCGGGGCGTGGCGCGGGTCGGGGACAGCGTCGGATGCGGCGCGCTGATCACGGCGGGGTCGCCGACGACAGGAGGGACTCCGTAGTCGGCTCTGAATTCGTCGTCCGGAAGCGTTGAACGCTCGAGCCTGAGGTTCGGCCTCAGGTATCGAGGAATCAAGCCCGGTGTCCCGCGAAATCCGCGGGGTGCCGGGCTTTTTTCGTTTGCGGAGCACCATGGCTGAGAATGTCGACATCCTGGGCAAGGGCTGGCGGTTCCCCTTCGCGATCACCAAGCGCAAGGGCGGCCCCGGGACGAGCGCGAGCCTCTCCGAGTCGGAGGGGATCGAGCACGTGAAGGAGTCGATCCGCCAGATCCTCGGGACGCCGATCGGCTCGCGCGTCATGCGGCGCGACTTCGGCTCGCGGCTCCGGCAGATCGTCTTCCAGCCGAACGACTCGACGATCGACACGCTCGTCGAGCACTATGTCCGCGAGGCGATCGAGCGCTGGGAGAGGCGCGCCCTTGTCGGCTCCGTGACCGTCGTCCACGACGAGCGCGAGCTCGGCAAGGTCGAGATCGGGGTCGAGTTCCGGATCATCCAGACGAACGTCCTCGGGAACCTCGTCTTCCCCTACTACCTGGCGGGCTCCGGGCAGGGCGGAGGCGGGACGTCATGAGCGCGCTTCGCATCCCGCCCATCGACTACACGTCCCGCCGACTACGAGGCGATCCGGGACGACATGATCCGGGCCATTCCGTTCTTCACGCCCGAGTGGACGGACCACAACCCGACCGACTTCGGGATCGTGCTCGTCGAGCTGCTCGCCTTCGTCGCCGACGTGCTGCACTACTACGTCGACCGGGCCGCAGCCGAGGCCTTCCTGCCAACGGCGATCCAGCGCGGCTCGGTCGTGAACCTCCTCAAGCTGATCGGCTACGAGCTCAAGAGCGCCGGGCCCGCGAGCGCGGACGTCGTCTTCACGCTCCCGCAGGCCCTCCCCGAGGAGGTCCTCATCCCGGCGGGCACACGCCTCCAGACCGCGGCGGAGTCGGGCGAGGAGCCCGTCGTCTTCGAGACGGCGCAGGACCTCGTGATCCCGGCCGGCGCGACGCTGGCGACCGCGAGCGCCGTCGAAGGTACGTCGGGCGACGAGGTCGTCGGCCGCTCGAGCGGCCTCGCTTATCAGCGCTTCGACCTCAAGGGCGCGCCGATCATCGACGGCACGCTCCGGCTTCTCATCGACGAGGGGATCGGCGAGGAAGCATGGACCGAGGTCGAGAGCTTCGTTCGCTCGACCGGCGCCGACCGGCACTACTTCGTCCAGCGCGACGAGGCCGAGCGGCTCGCGGTCTTCTTCGGCGACAACGTCCAGGGGAAGATCCCCGACGCGGGCGCCGCGATCCGCGCCGCCTACCGCACCGGCGGCGGCACGCGGGGGAACGTCGGCGCGGACACGATCGCGACCGTCGTGAGCGTCCTCACCCACCGGGGAAGTCCGCTCACCGTCAAGGTGACGAACCCGCTCGCGGCCTCGGGCGGCGAGGAGCGGCAGTCGATCGAGGACGCGAAGCGCCAGGGGCCGCGGACGCTCCGGGCGCTCAACCGCGCCGTGACGCTCGAG
>JACQDU010000057.1 GCA_016200955.1 bacterium | reverse complement strand
GCTGCTAGCTCTGCCCCGTTGCCTTCCGCCGGAGCGCGATGAGTGTGATGTCGTCGTGCTGCTCGGCTCCCTGCGCGTGCCGGGAGACGTCGGCCTCGATCGCATGGAGCAGCTCGAGCGGCGGCTCGTGCCCGCGAGCCATGAGGAGCCCCTCGAGCCGCGGGAGCCCGTAGAGCTTTCCCCTGGGGTCCATGGCCTCGGTGACGCCGTCCGTGTAGAGGAGGAGGAGATCGCCCGGCTCGAGCACGACGCGCATCTCGGCGACGTGCTCCGCGTTGTCCGCGACGACTCCCAGGACGAGGCCGCCCAGGTCGACTCGCTCGACCTTGCCCGACGCGCGGCGGATGAGCGGCCTCTCGTGGCCGCAGCCCGCGAGGCGGAGGCTCCCCGTGCGCAGGTCGGCTCGCGCGAGGAGGAGGGACATGAAGAGACCGGGCTTCAGGTCCTGCTTCAGGATCCGGTTCGTCTCGACGCAGACGGCCTTCGGGTCCACGTCGCGCTGCCCCGAGAGCGAGCGGACGGTCGAGCGGGCCATGACCATGATGAGGCCGGCCGGGACTCCCTTGCCCGAGACGTCGCCGATCGCGAGGAACAGGTCGCGCGAGCCGTCCTGGTTCTTGTGGGCCGGGATGTAGTCGTAGTAGTCGCCGCCGACCTCCTTCGCGGTCTTCATGCCTCCCGCGAGGTCGAAGCCGGGGACGAGGGGATCGCGCTTCGGGAGGAGCGCGAGCTGGATCGTGCGGGCGACGCGGAGCTCCGAGAGGATCGCCTCCTTGTCCTTCGCTTCCTTGAGGAGCCGGGCGTTCTCGAGCGCGATCGCGGCCTGGTCGGAGAAGGCCGAGAGCAGGTCCCGGTCCTCCTCGGAGAAGGCGGCGCCCGCTTGACGGGAGTCGAGGTAGAGCGTGCCGATCGTCCGCGACTTCACGCGGAGCGGGACGCAGAGGAGCGAGCGAACGTCGAGCGAGATGACGCTGTCGACCGACTTCAGGTCGACCTTCGCGTTCGAGGTGAGTATCGGCTCGCCCGACTTCACGACGCGCCGGATCACCGAGTTCGAGATCTTGAACTCGGGCGAGCGGACGGCCTCGTAGTCGATGTTCCGGGCGACCACGAAGTCGAGCTTGGCTTCGTTGACGAGGATCAGGAACCCGCGCTCCGCGTCGCAGAGGTGGATCGCGGTGTCCATGATCAGCTCGAGGAGGCGCTCGAGGTCGCTCTCGGAGTTGAGCGCCTTGTTGATCTCCTGGAGTATGAGCAGGTTCCCGAGCTTGTCTCCTCGCGGGCGCTCGGGCGCGCGGCCGTCGGTCGACATCTCGAGCCGGTCGGCTTCCAGGAAGAAGAGCGCCGTCTGCCCGATCCGGAGGCGGTCGCCCGAGTGGAGCTCCGTCGCATCCTCGACGCGCGCCTCGTTGAGCCAGGTCCCGTTCCGCGAGCCCGCGTCGGCGACGAAGTAGCGCTCGCCGCGCCGCTCGATCGTCATGTGGCGCTTCGAGACCTCGGGGTCGTCGACGAGGATGTCGCTCTCGGGGAGGGCGCCGACGACGGTCCTCTCGTTCCGGAGCGTGTGGCTCCGGTGGCGCGCTCCCTGGACCACGATCAGCCGGGGCATCGGGTCTCTCCCGGTTTCTTGGAGCGGCGGAAGGAGAAGCCGGACGACCTGAGCCACGAGGACACGAAGGCACGAGGTCTCGACGGGACGCCTTGCCCACGAACTTCGTGGCTTCGTGCCTTCGTGGTTACTTTTTTTCTTCTTTTGGCGGGAGAAAGGCAAGCGTCCCGCGCCCGATTGCGCTCCTCGTCGAGAGCAGGTTAGACTTCCAGCGTCTCGATCCCGGAGGAGAGAGAGCTCATGGGGCTGCCGGAGGAGCGCGGCGAGTTCACGCGCAAGTTCGACAGAGACATCATGAAAGACGACACCGCCGCCCTCGAAGAGCTCGAGGCGCAGCGGAAGCGCCAGCTCCAGGAAGACGAGGGGATCGAGCACCAGTTCAAGAAGCTCCAGGAGATCCTCGAGCGCCGCTCGAAGTGGCTCAAGGACCGCTTCACCGGCGTGACCGAGCCCTCCGCGCTCGACTTTCGCGGCCGCCGCTTCGAGTTCCCGCAGAAGGACAACGTCGGCCCCGGCTTCGTCGAGTTCCGCGCGCATCTGACCGACACCGGCATGGGGATCACGCTCGAGTGCTACATGGGCCTCGAGGGGAAGTACAAGAAGAAGTACGACTACATGAACTTCCCCAAGTCCGGCATCGACGTCGAGCGGGCCAAGAAGTTCGTCGAGAACAAGATCTTCGAGTTCGCCGTCGATTACAAGGGAGCCTGATCTCTCCGCTCCCGGGACTCCTGCCCCATGAGCGCCGAGCCCGAGAAACCGAAGGTCGACGTCTCCCGCGAGACGCTCGCCGAGAAGCAAACCCGCGCTCTCGCGGTCCTCGAGCGGCTCGAGCGCGAGTATCCGAACGCGAAGATCGCGCTCGACTTCACGAGCCCGCTCGAGCTCCTCGTCGCGACGATCCTCGCCGCGCAGACGCGCGACACTCTCGTGAACTCGATCACGAGGAACCTGTTCCCGAAGTACCCGACCGCGAAGGACTGGGCGGACGCTCCCATCGAGACGCTCCGCGCGGAGCTCAAGCCCACGGGCTTCTTCAACAACAAGGCGAAGGCCGTCCAGGAGAGCTGCCGCGCCCTCGTGGAGAAGCACGGGGGCCAGGTGCCGGATTCGATCGAGGCCCTGACCGAGCTCCCGGGAGTCGGGCGAAAGACCGCGAACGTCGTCCTCGGGAACGCGCTCGGCCACCCGGACAGGGTCGCCGTCGACACTCACGTGAGGCGGCTCTCGCAGAGGCTCGGGCTCACGAAGAACGACGACCCCGACGAGATCGAGAAGGACCTCGAGAAGCTCTGGCCCGCCGAGCGGCGGACCCGGTCTTGCCACCTCCTCCAGTTCCACGGGAGACGGATCTGCACGGGGCCGAACCCCAAGTGCGAGGCGTGCGTCGCCAAGGACCTCTGCCCGAGCGCGTTCAGTCTCGAGAAGAAGAAGCGAGAGAAGAAGCCGGGCAAGAAACGCCCCGCCGCGAGCTCGAGGAAGAAAGAGTAGCCTCTCGCGAGCGGTGAGGCGAGGACCGCGCTGCTATTGTCTCCTCGGCATGCCGAGCGTCTTTCCGTGTCCGAGCTGCGGCTACCCGATCCGGCGCGTGCCGGGGCCTAGCCCCGTCACGTGCCCCGCGTGCGCGCGCGGCGTTCCCGTCCCGCCTCCTTCCTCCGAGGGCGACACGGTGCCCCTCGCGCTCGAGACGCGACCGGGCACGGCGCCTCCCGGGAGCGACGCGAGGACGCTTCTCGTCGCGGGCTCGTCCTCCCCCCGTCCCTCCGGCCGGCTCGCCGCGCCGGTCGATGCGGCGAGCGCGGAGCTCGCCCGGGAGATCGACGAGGCCCGGCGCGACCCGGCGCGCGCTCTCGGGCCGTTCCTCCTCCTCTCCGAGCTCGGAAGGGGAGGCATGGGAGTCGTCCACCGCGCCTGGGACCAGCGGCTCCGGCGCCTCGTCGCGCTCAAGACGATCCTCGCGGGAGCGGACGTGAGCGCGGACGCGATCCTCCGCTTCCGCCGCGAGGCCGAGGCGGTCGGGCGCCTCCGCCATCCGGCGATCGTCGCCGTCCACGAGGCCGGCGAGCTCCCGAGGGGCGGCCCCGGCTCTCCCGTCGGGCACTTCATCGCCATGGAGCGCGGCTCGGCCTCGAGCGCGCGCTCGAGGCGGTGCGCGACGCGGCGCGCGCCGTCCACCACGCGCACGGCCAGGGAGTCGTCCACCGCGACCTGAAGCCGGGGAACATCCTCATCGACCGGAGCGACCGCGCGCACGTCGTCGACTTCGGGCTCGCGAACATCCGTGGCTCGGGGACGAAGCTCACGCGGACGGGCATGGCGATGGGCACTCCCGCTTACATGCCGCCCGAGCAGGCGAGCGGCGAGCGTGCCGACGAGAGGAGCGACGTCTACTCCCTCGGCGCGACCCTCTACCATGTCCTCACGGGTCGTCCGCCGTTCGAGGGCGTCACGGACGTGAACCTGGTCGTCGCCGTGCTCACGAGGGACCCGGTCCCACCGGGCAAGCTCAACCGCCGCGCCGCGGGCGACCTCGAGACGATCTGCCTCAAGTGCCTCGAAAAGGAGCCGGCGAGACGCTACCGGACTGCGGGCGAGGTCGCGGACGAGCTCGACCGCCACCTCGCCGGCGAGCCGATCGCGGCTCGACCCCAGGGGCCGCTCGGGCGCCTCGGCCGGCGAGCGCGCCGCAACAAGGCCCTCTCCGCGCTCGTGGCGCTCGGAGCGGTGGCCCTGCTGGCCGCGCCGGCCGCTCTCGTCCGCGCGGCGCGCGCGGAGCGCGAGGCGATCGTCGAGCGCGCCCGCTCGGACGCCGCCGCCCGCCGCGAGAAGTTCGAGGCGGCCCGCGCCGCCGCCCGAGCCGGCGCCTCGCCCAAGGAGAACGCCGAGGCCCGGCAGCGGCGCCTCCGCCCTCTCCTCGGCCTCGGCCTCGACTCGCTCCAGGTCACGGCGCGGCTCGCCGCGCTCGTCCCCGGCGACAAGGACGCGCTCGCCGCGGCCTTCGAGGCTTCCATGGCTCTCGGCGAGGTCTCGCTCGAGGCCGAGCAGTGGGAGATCGCCGCGAGCGCCTTCGAGCGCGCGGGCGACCTCCACGTCGACGACGGGCGCGCGGCGCGCGCGCTGCGCGGAGTGGATCAGGGGCGCCGCCGGGTGCTCGACGAGCACCGCGCGGCGCTCGAGAGGACGATCGCCGAGCTCGGCTCGGGCACGTTCGCCGGAGCGCGCGACGACGCGCTGTTCGCCCTCGTGGCTCACCGCGAGCCCCAGACGGTCTCGATCCTCGCGCGGGAGCTGGACGGCGTGACGAGAGACCTTCTCGCCGCGACGCGAGAGACGGTCCTCGCCGCGGCGCAACCCACGCCCGCCGAGAGCCGGGACGGCGGCCAACCCATCGACGGGCTCGCGGCGGCGGTCGACCGGTGGCTCTCCCTCCCGCTCGATGTGGACGTGCCCGCCGACCTGGACGCGTTCCTCGCG
>JACQDU010000056.1 GCA_016200955.1 bacterium | reverse complement strand
CGCTCGAAGCATCGCCGAGAGGAAGGCGGCCGCTCTCGCTCGAAGCATCGCCGAGAGGAAGGCGGCCGCTCTCGCTCGAAGCATCGCCGAGAGGAAGGCGGCCGCTCTCGCTCGAGCCCGCGGGGGGACTGAAGCGGCCGCTCTCGGGCCGGTCGAAGAAGAGCCGGGCGCTCTCCTGCGAGGAGTCGGCGCGCGGCTTCGTCCGGATGAGAGCGATCTCGATCTGGCCGTCCTTCGTCCGGACGAGGACGGCTCCCGCCGAGACCTGCCGCTCGAAGCCCGGCCTCTCCGAGAGGAGGTAGCGGCGAGGGATCTCCGTGGCGAGGAAGACTCCCGGTTCTCCTTTCAGGAAGACGACGCCTGCACGAGAGGCGCGCTGCGCCTCGATCACGACGACGCGAGCCTTCCCGCGCCTCCCTCCGAGGGCCGTGCGGCGCGCGGTTCTCTCGCTCTCGTGGAGGCGAAGGCTCCGTCCGGACTCGGCATCGAGGCCGCGCGAGGAGAGCCAGCGAGACGCGCGCTCTCGCGGGGCGCCGAAGAAGAGGAACTCGGGCGGAGTCGCGGGGACGGGCCTCGCGAGCGCGACTCCCTCGGCCGTGTGGCCCGCCCGCGCTCGCATGCGGCCCCCGTCCACGGAGAAGCGCGACGCTCCCTCGCCCTCGACGAAGGCCACGAGAGCGGCCTTGTCGAGCGACGCCTCGAGCCGCCCGCTCGCGTTCAGCCGCTCGACGAGAGCGTCGAGGTCGGCCCAGCCTTCCTTGTCGAGGACGAGCCCGAGCGCGTCCGGCAGGTGGCGCAGGACGAACGAGAGGAGCTTGCTCAGGCGAACGGCGTCCAAGGCTTCCTCGCGGCCGGGTGACGGGCCCTGCGGCAGCCCGCTTCCGGCGGCGCGAGTTTCCCGGAGAGGGATATCCCCTTCGAGATCCACGCGCGGTGCGGCAGCTCCACGCCGCCGCGGAGGCGCTCGGCGCCTCGTGTCGCGAGCTTAGCAGGCGAGAGGAGCGCTCGCCCGCGGGTTGTCTCGAGCTGGGCACGGCGGACGCGGACACCAGGACTCCGTGCGGCTCACGAGCTCGAGCGCAGATCGGGAATCCGAGAATGGGCGGCGCCGCCCGGACCCATGATCCGCGTTCTTTTCGTAATCTACTCGACCGGAAGGGACACCCCATGAAAGACCTCGCACGCGCCGCGCTCGACACGGCGAAAGCGAAGGGCGCGACCTACGCCGACGCCCGGGTCGTCCACACTCTCACCGAGACGATCGCGACAAAGAACGGCGAGGTCGGCGAGATCGAGCGCGGCGAGGAGCTCGGCATCGGCGTGCGCGTGATCGCGAACGGAGCCTGGGGCTTCGCCGCGACCTCCGACCTCACGAAGGAGGAGGTCGCGCGGGCGGCCTCACAGGCCGTCCTCATCGCGAAGGCGAGCGCGACCGTCCACAAGAAGGACGTCGTCCTCGCTCCCGAGGAGGCATTCGTCGCTCGCTGGGCCACTCCTTACCTGATCGATCCGTTCTCGGTCCCTCTCTCGAAGAAGGTCGATCTCCTCCTCGCGACCGACAAGGAGCTCCGCAGGGAGAAGGCCGTGAAGGTCGCCGAGGCTTACCTGCACTTCCGGAAGAGGAATCAGACGTTCGCCTCGACGGAGGGAAGCCTCATCGAGCAGGAGATCCTGATCTCCGGCGTCGGCTGCGAGGCTCGGGCGATCACCGACGACGACATGCAGACCCGGTGCTACCCGAACAGCTTCCGCGGGCAGTACCAGACGCGCGGCTACGAGCTGGTCCACGAGTGGAACCTCCCGGCGAACGCGCCGCGCGTCGCGGCCGAGGCGGCGGCGCTCCTCACGGCGCCCCGGTGTCCGAGCGGGACCATGGACCTGATCATCGATGGCTCCCAGTGCGGGCTCCAGATCCACGAGTCGTGCGGGCACCCGACGGAGCTCGACCGGGTCTTCGGGAGCGAGGCGAACTTCGCCGGGACCTCCTTCCTCACGGTGGACAAGCTCAAGGAGAAGTTCCGCTACGGCTCGCCCGCGGTGAACCTGACGGCGGACGCGACGGCTCCCTTCGGGCTCGGGACGTTCGGCTACGACGACGAAGGCGTGCCCGCCCAGCGCTGGGACCTCGTCAAGGAAGGGATCTTCACGGGCTACCTCACATCGCGGGAGACGGCTCCCATGATCGGTCTCAAGCGCTCGCAGGGAGCCATGCGAGCCGAGAGCTTCTCTCACATACCTCTCATACGCATGGTGAACGTCTCGCTCCAGCCAGGCGAATGGGAGCCCGAGGCTCTCATCGCGGACACGAAGCACGGGATCTACATGGAGACGAACCGTTCCTGGTCGATCGACGACAAGCGCTACAACTTCCAGTTCGGGACCGAGGTCGGCTGGCTCATCGAGAACGGCAAGAAGACGAAGCTCGTGAAGAACCCGACCTACCAGGGGATCACGCCCGAGTTCTGGGGCTCGTGCGACGCGACGTGCGGGCCGCGGCACTGGAC
Source organism: bacterium (assembly GCA_016200955.1). Lineage (GTDB taxonomy): Bacteria > Planctomycetota > J058 > J058 > JACQDU01 > JACQDU01. The sequence goes on along the minus strand of JACQDU010000056.1, from coordinate 1,334 downwards.
TCTCTGGGGAACGCCGAACTGCGGGAAGGGCCAGCCCGAGCAGGCCATGACGACCGGCCACGGCGCCGCGCCCACGCGCTTCCGCAGCGTGAAAGTGGGAGTGGTGTAGCCATGCTCACCGAGAAGAGAGCGCGCGAGGTCGTCGCGACGGTCCTCGATTCCGCGAAGAAAGCGGGGGCCGACGAGGCCGAGGTGCACCTGGGCGGAGGCCGTCGCGCCCTCACGCGATTCGCGGGGAACGAGATCCACCAGAACGTCGAGGCGAGCACCTACGACGTCTCGCTGCGCCTCGTCTACGGGAAGCGGACGGCGCGCACCTCGACGACGCGCGTGGACGCCGAGGGCTTGGCCGAGCTCGTCGCGCGCACCGCCGAGGTCACGAAGCTCACTCCCGAGGACCTGGAGCTCCTCCCGATCCTCGATCTCAAGGAAGCGGGCGAGGTCGCCCCGGGCGACGCCGTGGACGGCCCGACCGACGCCTTCTCCGCCGAGGAGCGGGCGCAGGCCGTGAAGAAGCTCATCGAGCCCGTCTCGAAGGAAGGCTACGTGGGAGCCGGATACTTCGAGACCATGCGCGGCCAGCGAGGGACGTTCGCTCTCGGGAACTCGAAGGGCGTCTTCCGCTGGTTCGACCGGACGAGCGCGGGCTTCAGCATGACGGTCACGGCCAAGGACTCGACGGGCTGGTGCCTCGCCCAGGGCCCGAGAGTGGGCGAGCTCGACCCCGCGCCTCTCGCCGCGCGCGCGGTCGAGAGGGCGAAGGCCTCGGCGAGCCCGATCGACCTCGAACCCGGAGCCTACGACGTGATCATGGAGCCCGCGGGAGTGCAGGAGCTCATGGACTTCCTCAAGTGGGGCGGCTACTCCGGCCGCGCTTACTCCGAGGGCGACACGTGGTCCGCCGGCTTCCTCGGGAAGAAGGTCTTCGGCGAGAACATCACGATCAAGGACGACTTCTCGGACCCGAGGGACCCGGGCGCTCCCTGGGACGGCGAGGGCCAGGCGCGGACGAAGCTCGTCATCGTGGACAAGGGCGTGCTCAAGGAGCTCGGCTGGGACCGCCGCTCGGCGAAGAAGTACGGAGGGAAGCCCACGGGCCACGGCTACCGCCTTCCGAACCTCTGGGGAGGCGGGCCCGAGAACGTGATCGTCGATGGCGGGAAGACCTCGATCGACGAGATGGTGTCATCCACGAAGCGCGGGATCCTGCTCACGCGCTTCTGGTATTGCCGGCTCGTCGATCCCAAGAGCGTCGCCGTGACCGGCATGACGCGCGACGGGACCTTCCTCGTCGAGGACGGCAAGGTCACGCGCGGGATCAAGAACATGCGCTT
>JACQDU010000661.1 GCA_016200955.1 bacterium | reverse complement strand
TGCGCGGCGAGCCACGCGTCGAGCTGGGCGTCCGTCTTCGGCCAGACGTGGCCGAGGTGCTCGAGGAGCTCGTCTAGGAGCCTGTCCTCGTCCGGAACGGAGTCTTGCGCCACGCTCCACCTCCATCGCCCGCGCGTCCGTCGATTACGGCGCTCGCGAAGCCCTTTCGCCTGAGCGCCTCACGCAAGCGCTCGCGTGCCCGCTGGCGGTAGACCGCGACCGAGCCCGGCGCGATCCCGAGCCGCTCGGCGATCTGCTCGGTCGTCGCCGCTCCCTCGGTCCTCTGCTCCATGAGGAGCGTCTCGCGCTCGGCGAACGGGAGGCCGGCGAGAGCGTCCTCGATCGCGGCGACCTGCTCCGACGAGACGACGCTCGCGAAGACGGGCGGCTCCGCGCTCGCGAAGCCGGACAGCTCCGCGGGAACGGGTCCTTCCTGTCGGCGGCGCCGCCTCAAGTCCTGGCGGAGCTCGTTTCTCAGGATCCCGAAGACCCAGAGCCTGAGCGAGCCGCGCGCGGGGTCGTACTGGTCGATCCGGGACACCGCCCGGAGGACGGCCTGCTGGAGCAAGTCCTCGCTGTCCTGGTGGTTCAGGTGAGGGTTCGCCCCGTGAAGGAATCGGAGGAGGTCCGTGCCGTAACGACGGTAGACCTCCTCGATCGTCACGTAGCGGCGGCTGCTGCGGTCCGCGCTCACCGTGCCTCCCCGTGACCTATGCTCCGGCGGCCGGAGAATAACAGTGTTTCCAGGTAACTGGCCCGGGAGACGGGCTCACGAACGAGAAGGAGCCCGGGAAGAATCCCGGGCTCCTCTCGCTCGTCTCTCTCGTCGTCCGCCCTCTCAGGGCATCTGCTTCTGGACAGGCGTCGCCGCCGGCGGCGCCGCGGGAGCCTGAGCAGGAGGCGCGGCGACGGGAGGAGCCGGAGCCTGCGCCTGCTGCGGCGGCGCGGCGTTCGCGTCGGGCGCGGACTCGTTCATGCCCTTCTTGAACTCGTTCACCGACGACCCGAGCGAGCGCATGATCGAGGGGAGGCGGTTTCCGAACAGCAAGAGAAAGACGATCAAGATGACGAGCAGCTCGAGAGGGTAAGGGCCAAGTATGGCAAGCATGGCCGGATCCTTTCTCCACGCGGAGCTCGAGCCGCGGTGCAGCACGACTCCGAAACGGCCTTCATTATGGCAGAAGACGCACTTCGCGAGCTTTCTTTATTTTGTAAGAAGGCCGTGAGAGACGGCGCGAGCCGGCAGGACGACACGGGGCGCCGTCCGGGCCATGTCGCGCCGCCGTCGCTTGTTCGTCACATGCGTCACTTGAGGAAAAATGCCTGTTCCGCCCGAGAAGGAACGCTTACGGTGAGCTGCCCTTACGTTACCCGAGCGGGCGAAAACAGGGAGAGCCATGGCCTCGATCCACGAGCTTCGAGACGAATTTGCCGCGGCAGGTCTCGGAAAGCCGGCGGCGGGGAAGCTGCTCGCCAAGTTCCTCCTCCTCGTGGGGCTCGCGGCCGCGTGCCTCGTGGCCGCGCTCTCCGTGGAGCCGATTTGGGCGAAGGCGCTCATCGCGATCGTGGGGTGCTGGTTCAACGTGTCCGCGACGATGTGCGGGCACGACGCCTCGCATCAGGCTGCGAGCTCGAAACGCTGGGTGAACGACGCGCTCGCGTGGCTCGCGTTCACGACGCTCGGGGGGCTCTCGAACGTCTACTGGCGCGAGAAGCACAACCTGAAGCACCACCCGTTCTGCAACGTGGGCTCGAAGGACCCGGACGTTCACGAGTGGCCCTTCACGCTCTCGGCCGAGCAGCACGCGACCTCGCCTTGGATCATGCGTCAGTTCCACAAGGTCCAGGCGTGGGCCTTCTATCCGATCGTCTTCTTCTTCATGGCCCCGGCGCTCAGGCTCTCGGGGTGGACGCACGATCTCCGCGCGATCCGCGACGCGCGCGGGACGAAGCGGCGCGATGCGGCGCTCGACTTCGGCTTCCTCCTCTTGCACAGCTTCCTCTGGCTCGGAGCGCCGCTCCTCCTGGGAGCGAGCTGGCAGACGGTCGCGATCGTGAACGTGACGGTCTCGTGCCTCGGAGGGCTCTACCTGACGTTCGTCTTCTCTCCGGCTCACATGCCGTCGCCGGTCGTCTCCGAGTACCACGATCCCTTGCTGCTCCAGCTCGCCACGACGAGGAACCTGAACACGAACTGGTTCTTCCGCTTCACTCTCATCGGGCTCGATCAGCAGATCGAGCATCACCTTGCCGCGAAGATGAGCCACTTCGACTTGCCGAAGGCGAGGCCGATCGTGAAGGCCTTCTGCGCGAGGCACGGCCTGCCTTACCAGGAGTCGGGCTGGCTGCGAGGGCTCCTCGACACGCACATCCGCCTCGGGCGAGCGAGGGACATGGTCGAGATCGTCGTCGGCGATCCTCCGCTCGAGCCGGCGGCTCGCATGCCGGAGATGGCGATCGCCAGTTGACGCGAAGCCCGCTACTCTGAGCGGGCACGATGCCGACACTCGAGTGAGAGACGCTACCAGGCGAAGTGAGCGAACGCCTTGTTGGCCTCGGCCATCTTGTGGACGTTGTCGCGAGTCGTGACGGCCGTGCCTTCCTTCCTGTAGGCCATGATGAGCTCGTCCGCGAGCTTGAGATACGTGGCGCGGCCCTTCTTCTTGCGCACGGCCTCGAGGATCCAGCGGATCGCGAGTGCGGTCGCGCGCTTCTTCTTCACTTCCATGGGGACCTGGTAGGTCGCGCCGCCGACGCGGCGCGAGCGGACCTGGATCATGGGCTTCACGTTGAAGATCGCGGTGTTGAAGACCTCGAGCTCGTCCTTGTCCTTCAAGCGCCGCTTCACCTCGTCCATGCAGTCGTAGAAGATGTTCAAGGCGAGGCGCTTCTTGCCCTCCTTCATGATGCAGTTCACGAACTTCATGACGAGGACGCTGTGGAAGCGCGGATCGGGCGCGATGAAGCGATCGGGCGACGTGAACTTGCGCGGCATGGATCTCTCCTGACTTCACCCGGCGAGGGCCGGGTTACTCCAACCCCGCCGAGCGAGCCTGGCGGGGCCGGTGGGTGTGCTCGGCTTCAGCTCGTCTTGGGCCGCTTCGCTCCGTACTTCGAGCGGCTCTGCTTCCGGCCGTCGACGCCGAGACAGTCGAGCGTGCCCCGGATGATGTGATAGCGAACTCCGGGGAGGTCGTGAACGCGGCCGCCTCGGATGAGGACGATCGAGTGCTCCTGGAGGTTGTGCCCCTCGCCCGGGATGTAAGCCGTGACTTCCTTCCCGTTCGAGAGCCGGACGCGCGCGATCTTGCGGAGCGCGGAGTTCGGCTTCTTGGGGGTCATGGTCTTGACCTGGAGGCACACGCCGCGCTTCTGCGGGCAGGCGTCGAGGTCCTTCGTCTTGATCCGCCGGGCCTGCTTCTCGCGGCCCTTGCGGACGAGCTGGTTGATCGTCGGCATGGTCCTCTTCACCTGACACTTCGCGTGCGGCGAAGTGTGCATCCGGCGCCGCTTGCGGCGCGCACGAGTGAGCCGAACAGTATACGGATGGTTCGGCTCACATCTATTGAAAAGCTGGGCTAGTCGATCATGGATCCCGGGTTGCCGCCCTCCGCCGGAGCCTGGCCGGTCTCGAGCGGAGTCTGCTTGCTCTCGGGGAGAGGCGGCGGCTCGAGGACCTGAGGCTCCTCGCCCATCGCGGCCGCTTCCTCCGCCTGCTGCTCCTCGGCCTGGCGGAAGAGCTCCTCCTCCGAGACGAGCTTCTCGACGACCTTCTGGTGATATCCGCGGAAGCCGGTCCCCGCGGGCACCATGTGGCCGAGGATGACGTTCTCCTTGAGACCGAGGAGCTCGTCCGTCTTCCCGGCGAGCGCGGCTTCCGTGAGGACCTTCGTCGTCTCCTGGAAGCTCGCCGCCGAGATGAACGAATCCGAGAACAGGGACGCCTTCGTGATGCCCAGGAGGAGCGGCTCGGCCGTCGCCTCATTGCCGCCACGGCGCTGGATCGCCTTGTTGGCGGCGCGGAACTTGAACTTGTCGATCACCTGGCCCGGGAGGAAGTCCGTGTCGCCCGGGTCGACGACCTGAACCTTCCTGAGCATTTGCATGATGATGATCTCGACGTGCTTGTCGTCGATCGTCACGTTCTGCGAGCGGTAGACGTTCTGGACTTCCTGGAGGAGGTACTGCTGGAGCTCCTCCGGGCCCGAGATCCGCAAGATGTCGTGCGGGATGAGCGCGCCCTTGGTCAGCGGGTCGCCCGCGCGAACGCGGTCGCCCGTGTGGACGCGGAGCTGCTTCCCGTGAGGGTAGACGTGCTCGCGCTCGTCGCC
>JACQDU010000660.1 GCA_016200955.1 bacterium | reverse complement strand
TCCCTCCGCCTTCGGGGGAGGGCCGGGGAGGGGGGCGAGGGAGCGTCGCCAACGAAGTCTCTCAGTGCGCTCCGGCGAGTGAGAAATGCGTCGGCTTCCCGTTAACGAAGACGATGACCTCGGAGAGAGCGTCCCGCTCGAGATGCTCGAACTCGAACATGACGGAGTCGTATCTGGAGGAGGCCGAGCTGGGCCCCGACAGCGATGTGCGATGTTGACTTCGCACGACGGTGCCGTCACGCGTCGCGAGAAGGACCTCGAGACGACTCGGTTGCTCCACGAGCGCGAGGGGCGCTGAATCTTCGTCTGTCCCGTTCATCCGAGTCCGGACGCCGATCGATACCCAATAGGCGAGAAAGTCGACTCTCTGCTCGCTAAAGCCCACCGAGATGTTCCTGCTGTCCCCCAGGATCTCGCCGAGCAACACGGAGCGCTGGTCCTTGATCGCCTCAGGGTGCAGGAGAATGGGACACATCACGCCTTGCTTCGCAGGCGGGCAACCGGCGTCGTGCGCAGGCGGCGTCGCACACGCCCCGAGCAACATGAGAGACGCAAGCGCCGCGAGCTGTCTCACAGGCACGAGCATGGCAGGTGCTCTCCGCGAGTCAAGGCGCCCCGATCTCTCCCTACCCCCGGAGGCGGCAAGGCGTCGAGGCTCGAGCCTTCACCAAGCTGCCTCTGTCTCGTTGCGCCGAGCCCCGCCCGTCGATCAATGCCCAGCGCCCAGTGCCCAGTGCCCAGTGACAAGTGTTTCTCGTCTCACTCCCGATCGCCGCACCCCCCACCCCGACCCTCCCCCCTGCGAGGGGAGGGGGCTCGCCGGTGCGCCCCTCGCGCTACGACCTGATCTCAGCGCTCCGGCTCCAACGGCGCCAGCTTCGCGGCTTCCTCCCCCGGCTCCCAGCGCAACCGTTCGTAGAAGAAGTGCACGAGAGCCGGGTAAGCCTCGAGAAAGAAGTCGACCTCGTAGCTCGATGCGTTCTCCTTGTAGAGAACGGCGACCTGGACCGAGTGCCCGGCCCGCACGAGGCGCCGCTTGACCTTGTCGATCGAGCGCCCGGTGCGGACGACGGCGTCCACGAGGAGAACGCGCCCCAGCGAGGGCGGGATCGCGTCGATCTCGCCGTCCGCGAACATGGGCAAGGTGAGAGCATGGGAGAGAAAGACGGCGGGAAAGAGACCGCTTCGCTTGATCCCGACGACGCAATCGGCGCGCGAGGGGCCGATGCGCGAGGCGAGCTCGCGCAGGGCCGAGACGTAGTCGCTCTCGCGGACGAGCTTCATCACGGGGTTCTCTCCTAAAGGGGCGCACGAGCGCGAGACTCCGTGTAACATGCGCGCGCCGGGACGCGCGCCGGCACCGAGCACGCGCGACCCCGCGGGAGAGCCCGTGCTTCGCGAGCTACTGAGCATCTTCGACGACTGGAGATACCCCGTCGAGGTGCTCATCCTGTTCCTGCTCGTGTTCGGGCTCCTCTCGTTCCTGCGAGGGACGCGCGGCGAGGGCATCCTCAAGGGCCTGGGAGCGTTCCTGATCTTCTCCTTCGTCGGGCTCCTCGGCCTCGCGCGCGTCTTCAACCTCGAGAGGCTCGAGTTCTTGCTCGATTCGATCTTCAAGACGTCGGTCATCGCGCTCGTCGTGATCTTCCAGCCGGAGCTCAGGCGAGGGCTCGTGAAGATCGTCCAGCTCCCGTTCGCGGAGTCGCTCGTCGAGTCGCGCGTCGTGGAAGAAGTCGCGAGCGCGGCGGTCCGGCTCGCGAAGCTCAAGGTCGGGGCCCTCATCGCGCTCGAGAGACAGCAGGGGCTCAAGGCCTTCACCGAGAACGCCGTGCGCCTCGACGCCGAGGTCAAGGCCGAGCTCCTGTTCATCGTCTTCTTCCCCGGCTCGCCTCTCCACGACGGGGCCGTCGTGATCCAGAAAGGGAGGATCGCGGCGGCGGGATGCCTGTTCCCGCTCACCGACAACCCGGAGGTCTCGAAGAGTCTCGGGACGCGCCACCGCGCGGGGATCGGCGTCTCGGAGGAGACGGACGCGGTCGTCGTCATCTGCTCGGAGGAGACGGGCACGATCTCCGTCGCCGAGGGAGGACGCCTCCACCGGGACCTCGACAAGGAGCAGCTCCAGGACCTCCTGCGCCGGCTCTACCTCCAGGAAGAAGTGGCCGCCCCCGCGCACGAGGGAGACACGAAGACCGCGATCCCGCTCGAGGGCCCGCCCACGACGATCACGGTCGATCGCCGGAACGCTCACCCGACGAACGAGCGCGCGGCGACGCACGCGGCGGAGCCCGACGTGCCGGGCACGCGGACGGCCGCTCTCGGGCCGAGCACGGTGACGCGAGCGGAGGAGAAGCCGTGAGGCTCCTCGTGGGGCGAGACACGCGGCTGCGCTCGACGCTCCTGAACGCCGTCTTCGCGCTCGTCTTCGCCGTCCTGATCTGGGCCGCGGTCGGGGCGCGCCTCACCGCTCCCGTGACCTTCCGGGTGCCTTTCGAGCTGCGCGTGCCTCACGACGTCGCGGTCGAGTACCGGGACCCGTACGCCCCGCCCGGATCGCGGCCTCTCGTGGAAGTCGTCCTGCGCGGGCCGCACGAATCGCTCGCGAGGCTGAATCCTTCGGAGATCCAGGGCTACCGCGAGCTCGCGAGCCTGGACGAGAAGGCGATCGACGAGGGCCAGGAGCAGACGGTCGAGGTCGCCGCCTCGTCCTTCCACGTCGCGACGAAGGAGAGCGAGCTCCGGGTCGAGAGCGTCGTGCCCGATCGCGTGAAGTTCGTGCTCTCGCGGATCGGGAAGAGGGAGTTCCGCGTCAAGGAAGACGTCGTGGGAGAGCCCGCCCCGGGCTATCGCCGCACGACGGTCCTCCTCGACCCGGACGTGATCGACATCTCGGGCCCGCGCGGGCTCCTCGCGAAGCTCGCGGGCCCCGTTCGCACCGAGCCCGTGGACGTGACCGGCCGCAACGAGACCTTCACGAGCTACCGGAAGGTCCACTCGCCCGCGGAGGGGCTCGTCCCGGAAGACCGCGTGCGCGTGACCGTCGTCATCGAGCCCGAGCCGATCGAGAAGGTCTTCGAGCTCCCCGTGAGGATCGTCACGACGCCGGAGACCATGAAGCCGCACTACGTCTTCGACCCGCCGGAGCAGGACTGGAAGGCGAAGATCCCTCTCCGCGGCCCGGCGGACGCTCTCGCCGCGCTCGAGGCGAGGCTCAAGCGCTCGCTCGACCTCTCGTCGGGCGAGCCGCTCGCGTTCGTGCGC
>JACQDU010000643.1 GCA_016200955.1 bacterium | reverse complement strand
GACCGTCTACATCGATCACCACCAGGTGCTGACGCAGTCGAACATGCTCCGCGGGCGCCCCTACGAGTCGCTCGGCCTCGAGGGAGTCATCCGCGAGGTCGAGCTGCGCCAGGCCGCTTACCTTCTCTTCATGAGAGACGTGCCGTCGAGCGCGACGATCGAGCCGCAGGCGCGGAGCGCGGCGCTCGAGCGCCTCCACGAGCGCGTCCTCTGGACGGCGATCCGTTACGGCGAGCCCGACGCGGCCGTTGCCGACGTGATCGGCCTCGCGGCGAACGACGGGCCCTCGCCCGAGCTCCACGAGGCCGCGCTTCGCGTGCGCGCCAAGCTCCCCGCGGGCCTGCGCGGCCTCGACTCCAAGGAAGCGCGCGCGGAAGCGCTCCACCGCGCCGCCGAGGCCTCCTTTCCGACGATCGGCGGCTGAGGCCGCTCCTCGTTTCTCGCGTTCCGTTTGTTACGCTCGCCGAATGCTCGACGCGAGGACGCGGGACAGGATCGGCGCCGCGGCGCTCACGCTCGTCGGAGCGACGATCCTCATCCTGCTCATCGTCCAGACGAGCCGGAGCCTGCCGTCCTGGGACGGCGAGGCCGTGACTATCCTCGAGAGACGCCTCGCGCCGCTCCGCGCGGACCTCGCCGCGCGCGGGCTCTCGGAGACGGGCAAGGTCGGCTACGTGAGCCGCGTGAGCCAGGGCGAGAACCTGCCGGGCGACTCGAGCAGCGGAGGGCGCGACTTCCTCGCCGCGCAGTACGCGCTCGCGCCGATCCTCCTCGTGAACTCTCCCGACCTCCCGCTCGTGATCGGCGACCTCCCCGGCCCCGAGAGCGTGGCGCCGATCCTCTCGGCGAACCGGCTCGCGATCGAGACGGACCACGGGAGCGGGGCTTACCTGCTCCGGCGAGCCGAGTGACGTGATCGTCCTCCTGCCGTTCCTCACGGGGCTCGCGCTCACGGGGATCGCGTGGCCGCGCCGGAAGGCGGAAGCGGCGGAGACCCTCCTCCTCGCGGCGCTCGCGCTCGGGCTCGGACTCGGAGCGGCGTCGCTCACGTTCTTCGCGAGCCTTGTCGCGGCGGGAACGATCACGAGCGCCTTCTTCGTGACCGAGGTCGTGCTCCTCCTCGTGCTCGGGCGGATCCTCCTCGCCAGGAACGAGAGGAGTCGCGACGAGGTCGTCACCGCGGGGCGCGGGCGAGAGAGGGCGCCTCGCCTCCTCGTGGCGGCGACGGTCGTCATGCTCGGCCTCGCGGTGGCCGCCTACGTGGTGCTCTTCCTCGACAAGCCGAACGGCGGGTGGGACGCCTGGATGATCTGGAACCTCCGCGCCCGCTTCCTCTATCGAGGCGGCGAGCACTGGAAGGACGCGTTCTCGACGCTCCTCGACAAGAACCACTTCCACGCGGACTACCCGCTCCTCCTCCCGGCGCTCGTCGCGCGAGGCTGGACCTGCGCGGGAGCCGAGTCGCGGCTCGTGCCTGTCGCGATCGCGGCGGTCTTCACGGGAGGGACGATCGCGCTCCTGGGCTCGTCGGTCGCCGTCCTCCGTGGGAAGACGCTCGGCCTCCTCGCGACGATCGCGATCGCGGGGACGCCCGACTTCCTCCACTACGGAGGCTCCCTGTGCTCGGACGTCCCGCTCGCGTTCTTCGTCCTCGCGACGCTCGTCCTCCTCGCGCGGGAGGACCAGGAGAGCGAGCCCACGCGCGGGTTCCCGTTCCTCGCCGGCCTCTCGGCCGGGCTCGCCGCGTGGACGAAGAACGAGGGCCTCCTCTTCCTCGCGTTGATCGTGCCCGTGCGCCTCGCGACCCACGGGAGATCGGGCCTGGCGCGCGCGGTCCGCGAGCTCCTCTGGCTCGGGGCCGGCCTCGCGGCGCCCCTCGCGGCGCTCGCTTACTTCAAGCTCGCGCTCGCTCCCACGAACGACCTGATCGAGGGGCAGAGCGCGGGGGGCTTCCTCGAGAAGGTCGCGGACGTTCACCGCTGGGCTTACATCGCGCGGGAGATGACGATCGAGCTCGTGAAGATCGAGCACTGGGGGACGAGCTTCCTGCCCGTCCTCGCGGGCTTCATCGTCATCGTGGGAGCGAAGGTCGAGCCCGCTCACCGGAGGAGCTTCGCGCTCGCCGCATGGGTCACGGCCCTACTCGCGCTCGGGTATTTCCTCGTCTACGTCGCGAGCCCGCACAAGCTCGAGTACCACGTCGGGACATCGCACCGGCGGCTCATCGTGCAGCTCGTCCCGGCGGGGCTGTTCGCGCTGTTCCTCGCGGTCCGCGCGCCCGCTCCTTCCCCGGGAACGCTTCGAGATGCGAAGATGCGCGAGCCAGGTAAGCCGGACTAGGAAAGGGACCGTGGTCCAGGACGAGAGGAGCCCCTTCGCGAACCGCGCGACGCCCCCTCCGCGCGCCGGGCGCGAGTCCGCGGGCGCTCGACTCACGAAGATCCTCCACTGGACCCGGGGAGAGCACGCGCTCGCCGAGGCCGTCGCGGCCTCGGGCGACCTCCCGCGGCCGTTCTCGGCGCTCGAGGCCATGGAGTCGCTCGCGGGGCTGCTCGCCGTCACTTCCGACGCCCACTTCGAGCAGGCGCGGAGGCTCGCGCCCGACGCGCGCGAGGGCCCGGTGCCTCTCATCGCCGGAGCGCGCTCGCTGCGCTTCTACCTCCCTGTGCAGCCGCGCACGGGGTTCGAGGTCGAGGCGACGGTGATCCCCGAGCAGGGAGAGCTCGTGGTGATCGCCGTCGAGTCGCGCCTCACCTCGGGCGAGCGCGTCGCTAAGGGCGAGCTTCGCTTCCTCCTCGTGCCCGGAGCGGGCGAGCACGCGGCGACCTCCCGCGCGCAGCAGGCGCTCCGAGAGGGGCTCGGCTACGCGGGCTGGTAAGTGTTGACGCGACTCCGGGCCCGCGCTCGAATGGGCGCCTTCTCGGAGGGAACCATGGCTCCAAGGATCGCGCGCCTCTCGCTGCTCGCCCTTCTCCTCCTCGTGCTCGCCGGCTGCCCGGACGGGGGAGGCGGCGGTCCCGCGAGCGGCCCGACGCCGTCTTCCGGGAAGAAGAAGATCGGCCTCGTCTTCGACATCGGCGGGCTCGGCGACAAGAGCTTCAACGACGCCGCGCACCGCGGGCTCGAGCGCGCCGCGAAGGAGCTGCCGGTCGAGACGGAATACAAGCAGCCCGGCGAGGACACGGCGCGCGAGGGCGAGATGCGCCGCTTCGCGCAGAAGGGCTTCGACGTCGTCTTCGGGATCGGCTTCCTGTTCACCGACGACGTGAACGCGCTCGCGCCCAAGTTCCCGAAGGTCCACTTCGCCTGCGTGGACTACTCGCTCAAGGACGGGCAGACGCTCCCCGAGAACCTGATCGCGCTCAAGTTCAAGGAGGAGGAGGGCTGCTACCTCGTGGGCGCGCTCGCGGCGCTCCTCTCGAAGACGGGGAAGATCGGCTTCGTGGGCGGCATGAACATCCCTCTCATCAAGAAGTTCGAGGCGGGCTACAGGGCCGGCGCGGCGGTCTTCGCTGCTCGCGGCGATCGAAAGGTCGACACGGCCAAGGTCGAGGTCATCGCGAGCTACGCCGGCACGACGGGCGACGCGTTCAAGAACCCGACGAAGGGCAAGGAGCTCGCGTTCGCCCAGCTCGACCAGGGAGCCGACATCATCTTCCACGCCTCCGGCTCGACGGGCTTCGGCGTCTTCGAGGCATGCAAGGAGAGGGGCAAGCTCGCGATCGGCGTCGACTCCGATCAATACGACCCGAAGATGCCCGACACCGTCCTCACGAGCATGGTCAAGCACGTCGAGGTCGGCGTCTTCCAGGCGATCAAGGACGAGGTCGAGGGAAAGTGGAAGGGCGGCGTCCGCGAGCTCGGCCTCAAGGACGACGGCGTCGGCTACGTCTACGACGAGCACAACAAGGCGCTCATCCCCGACGACGTCCACGTGAAGGTCGAAGCCCTCAGGAAAGAGATCATCGAGGGCAAGATCAAGGTCCCGACCACGACCGACGAGAAGTAGCGAAAGCTCTCCTTGGCCGCGAACGAGACGCTCGCCGTCGAGATGCGCGGGGTCACGAAGCGCTTCCCCCGCGTGCTCGCGAACGACCGCGTGAGCTTCTCCGCGCGCGCGGGCGAGGTCCACGCGCTCGTCGGCGAGAACGGCGCGGGCAAGTCCACTCTCATGAAGATCCTCTACGGCCTCGAGGAGCCGGACGAGGGCGAGCTCCTCGCGTTCGGGGAGCCGCTGCGACCGGGCGACACGCGCGAGGCGATCCGGCGCGGGCTCGGCATGGTGCACCAGCACTTCATGCTCGTCCCGCCCTTCACGGTCGCCGAGAACGTCGTCCTGGGAGACGAGCCCGGCTCCCGCGAGGGAAAGCGGCCGTTCCTCTTCGACCGCAGGAAGGCGAGCGAGGTCGTCTCGCGCCTCTCCCGCGAGCTCGGCCTCGCGGTGGACGCCTTTGCTCGCGTCCAGGACCTCTCGGTGGGCCAGCAGCAGCGCGTCGAGATCCTGAAAGTCCTCTACAGGGGAGCGCGCGTCCTGATCCTCGACGAGCCGACGGCGGTCCTCACGCCGCTCGAGGTGGACGAGCTCGTCCGGGTCCTGCGAGCGCTCCGGGACCAGGGCCGCACGGTGATCTTCATCACGCACAAGCTGCGCGAGGTCATGGCGCTCTCGGACCGCGTGACCGTGCTCAGGCGAGGCGCGGTCGCCGGCACGGTCGAGACGGCGAAGACGAGCCCGAGCGAGCTCGCGGAGCTCATGGTCGGGCGGCCCGTCTTGCTCGACGTCGAGAAGAAGCCGGCTCGGCCGGGAGCCGTCGTGCTCTCCGTCGAGGGCCTCTCGGCGAGCTCGAGCCGCGAGCTCCCGGCTCTCACGAACGTCTCCTTCGAGCTGCGCGCGGGAGAGATCCTCGGGATCGCGGGCGTCGAAGGGAACGGGCAGACCGAGCTCGTCGAGGTTCTCGCGGGCCTGCGCCCCGCGACCGCCGGCCGCGTCTCGCTCGACGGCAAGGACGTCACGCGCGCGAGCCCTCGAGAGAGGATCGCGGCCCGGCTCGCCGGCGATTCGTCGACGCCCTTCGCCCACGTGGCCGAGGACCGCCACCGCCACGGGGCGATCCTCGACATGACGCTCTGGGAGAACGCGATCCTCGGCTTCCAGGAGGACGCGGTGCTGCGACCGACGCCGCTCCAGGACCGCGGCGCGGCGAAGCGCTTCGCGCTCGCGCTCGTGAGCTCGCTCGACGTGAGGGCGGGAGGAGCGGACGTGCCGTTCCGCTCGCTTTCGGGAGGGAACCAGCAGAAGCTCGTCGTCGCGCGAGAGCTCGCGCGGCGGCCGAGGTGCCTCGTCGTCTCCCAGCTCACGCGCGGCGTCGACATCGGAGCGACGCAAGCGATCTGGAAGAAGATCGTGGAAGAACGCGACCGCGGAGCGGCCGTTCTCCTCGTGTCGGCGGAGCTCTCCGAGGTCCTCGCGCTCTCGGACAGGATCGGCGTGCTCTACGGCGGCCAGCTCGTCTTGGTCGTCGAGTCGAGGCAGACCTCCGAGCGCGAGCTCGGCCTCCTCATGGGAGGAGCGAGCGCGTGAGCGAAGCTCCGAGGGCCTCCCCTCCGGCCCCCCTCCCTGCCGTCCCCCCGCTTCGCCGGGGGACGGTCCTCCTGACGAGCCTCGCGCTCGAGACGCTCCCCTCCGTCGCGGGAGTCGCGCTCGCCCTCCTCCTGGGAGCGCTCCTCGTGCTCCTGATCGGGAAGTCGCCGCTCGCGGTGGCCGGCTCCTTCTTCCGCAACTTCACGCGCGACGACGCGGGCGAGGTCGTCTTCTTCGCGACGGTCTACACGTTCACGGGCCTCGCCGTCGCCTACGCCTTCCAGGCGGGGCTGTTCAACATTGGCGGCGAAGGCCAGCTCACCGCGGGAGCGTTCGCGATCGCGATCGTGGGAGCCGCGCTCCCCGAGAGCTCGCCCGCGCTCGTCGCGGTGCCGATCTGCCTCGCCTCCTGCTTCGCCGCCGGAGCCGCGTGGGCCGCCGTCCCCGCGGTCCTGCGGGCGCGGCTCTCGGTGCACGAGGTCCTAACGACGATCCTCATGAACCTGATCGCGCCCTCGGTGGCGACGTTCCTCCTCAATCGATACCGCGCCGCCCACGAGAGCGAGCTCCGGGAAGCCGTCCACACGCTGCCGATCGTCCCGGGAGCGCGGCTCTCGCCCCTCGAGAAGCTCCTCCCGGGTCTCGGCGAGTCTCACGCGAGCACGGCGTGCTTCCTCGCGCTCGTGACGGCGCTCCTCGTCCACGCGATCGTGCGCTTCACGCGAGGAGGCTACGAGCTGCGAGCGGTCGGCCTGAACGCCGAGGCCGCGCGCGCCGCCGGAGCGAGCGTGCCGGGCGTCCTCGTGAAGGCGCTCCTCGTGTCGGGCGGGCTCGCGGCGCTCGGCTCCGTGCCGTTCGTGCTCGGCTTCCGCTCCTATTACGAGCAGGGCATGCTCCACGGAGCAGGCTTCACCGGGATCGCGGTCGCCGTCCTCGCCGGGAACGACCCGAGGCGAGTCGTCGCGGCCGCGCTCCTCATGGGGTTCCTCGCGCAGGCGGGGAGCGTCGTGGACGGGAGCCGGCCCGACCAGGTCCCGAAGGAGATCGTGCAGGTCCTCCAGGCGATCGTGATCGTCGCCGTCCTCGTCGCGCGGAGGATCGTGCGCGTCTCGCTCGCGAGAGCCGAGGCGAGGAGGGCACGTGCCGCTCCCTGACTTCATGGCCGCGCCGATCTTCACGACGGCCGCGGCTCTCAGGATCTCGACGCCGCTCCTGTTCGCCGCCTCGGGCGGAGCGATCTGCGAGCGCGGCGGGATCGTCAACATCGCGCTCGAGGGGCTGCTCCTGGGAGGAGCCTTCGCGGCCGTCTCCGCGGCCGCCGTCACGGGGAGCGCCGTCGCCGGGATCGGCGCCGCGATCCTCGCGGGAGCGGCGCTCGCCGGGATCCACGCTCTCGTGACGATACGCTGGAAGGTGGACCAGATCGTCTCGGGAGTCGCGCTCAACCTGCTCGCGGCCGGGCTCACGCGGTTCTTGCTGCAGCTCCAGTTCGAGTCGGCGGCGCAATCCGG
>JACQDU010000055.1 GCA_016200955.1 bacterium | reverse complement strand
AGACGAGGAAGGCGTAGAAGACGACCGGGAAGACGGCGGGCGCCTTGAGCGAGGCGGGCGCCTGCGAGATCTTGAGGATCACCGCCTCTCCCAGGGGCTGGATCGAGACGTCGAGCGAGCGGTCCTCGAGCTCGACGCGCGCGCCGAGCTGCTTCGACGACTTCGGGAAGACGTCCCCGTGGAGGCGGAACGATCCCTTCGGTGTCTCCTTGAGGAAGATCGCGACCGAGGCCTGCGCGCCCTCGGCGACGGCGTCGGCGACGCCGTCCTCCTCGGCCATCTTCCAGCCGCGCGCGGGCTCGAGCGTCCACTTGGAGAAGAGCGACTCGTCCGTCCCGAAGAGGCTCGTCGTCTCTCCCGCGGGAAGGCCGGGAGGCTCCTTCATGTCGCCGTCGGCCGTGCTCGGAGCCGTCGTGCTCGGGTTCGTCGTCCCGGGAGTCGTCGTGCCGGGAGTCGTCGTCCCGGGAGTGCCCTGCGAGTCGGGCTTGCTCGAGAGCTTGCCCGACAGCGCGAGCCCTCCCACGCCGAGCGCGGCGATGGCGAGGACGACGAGCGCGACCTTTCCCAGGGGCGAGCCGCTCTCGACCTGGGCCGCCTTCCTGGGAAGGAGCGTCGTCTCCGCGATCGCGGCGCTCTTCCCGCCGAGCACCACGGACGGCGACCGCTCGCCCGAGCGCGAGAGGCCGCCTCGCGCGAGGATCAAGGCATCGAAGCTGGCTATGAGCTCCTCGTAGGTCTGCGGCCGCTTCGTCTTCTCGAAGGAGATGATCTTCAAGATGAGCTGGCAGACGTCGTCCGCGAGGTCCGGGCGGAAGCGCTTGGGGTGCGGCGTCTCGTCCTTGAGCTTCTTCCAGAGGACTTCCTGGATCGTCTTCCCCTCGTGCGGGTACTTCCCCGTGAGCGCGAAGTAGAGCGTGCACCCGAGCGCGTAGATGTCCCACGAGTGAGAGACCTGGTCGGGGTCGCTCGCCTGCTCGGGCGCCATGGTCACGGGAGTGCCGACGACGGTCCCCGCCTGCGTGATCTTCGTCGCCTCCGTCTGCGGTCCCGCGAGGCCCGCGAGGCCGAGGTCCACGAGCTTGGCCTGGACGCCGATCGAGGTCCCGGCCGTCTTCTGCGGCACGGGCTTCAGCAGGATGTTCTCCGGCTTCACGTCCCGGTGGACGACGCACGCCTCGAGGGCGTGCTCGAGCCCCTCCGCGACCTGCTTCCCGATCACGAGAGCGTCGCGCTCGGAGAGCGGTCCGTGCTTCGCGACCCAGCCCGCGAGGCTCGTCCCCTCGACGAACTCCATGAGGAGGAAGTGCTCGCCCGACGTCGCGATGCCGGCCTGGTAGCACGCGACGATGTTCGGGTGAGAGAGCTTCGCGAGGACCTTCGCCTCTCTCTCGAAGCGCTGGAGGAAGCTCTCGTCCTTCGCGAGCTTCGCGTGGATCACCTTGACCGCGACCGCGCGGTCGAGCTGGAGCTGTCTCCCCTTGTAGACGGCTCCCATGCCTCCCTGGCCGAGCGAGCTCTCGAGCTTCACGTCCGCGATGCGAGGGAGAGCCGCGTCGCCGGGAGTCCCGGCCGCGCGCGGGCCCGCCGCGCCGCTCACGCCCGAGGGGTTGATCTCGGTCGCCGCTCCCACGAGCTTCGAGCGAGCGTCGGAAGAGGAGACCCCGCTCGGCTGGAGCGACGAAGGCGGCGGCTGGAGCTGCGTCTTCGCGGGATCCGGGTCTTCGGGCTTCTGCGGCACTCTACTTCCCCTCGCCCTCGAGCCGCGCGAGGACCTCGAGCATCTGAGGCACCGTCGGGCGGTCCGTCTTCGACTGCCCCACGTGGGCGAAGCGGACGACTCCCTTCTTGTCCACGATCACCGTCGTCGGCTTCGCGAGGCGCCCCTCGATCTTGAAGTCGTGGACGACCGCGAGGTCCACGTCCAGGAGCATCTCCACGGGGAGCGAGCTCGCCGTCCCCTGGAGGTCGCGCACCGCGTCGAGGAACTTCGGCACCGTCTCGGCCTTCCCCGGGTAGACGAGGAAGACCTCCGCGTTCTTCTTCTCGAACGCGTCCAGCTTCTGGGAGATCGCGAGCGTCTGCCCGGTGCACGCGACGCAGACCGCTCCGTCGAAGCCTCGCAGGACGACGAGGACGACGTTCTTCTTGCCGATGTACTCCTTGAGGTCGATCGTCTCTCCCGCCGACGAGAGGAACCGCGTGCGGGCGAGCGCCTTCCCGACGAGCGTCTCGCCGTCGGCGCCCGTCTTCCCGGGATCCCGCGGGGCAAGCGTGACGCCGGCTTCGTCCCTGTTCTTGAGGAGCTCCTCGTCGCGCTTCCCCGAGACGTACATCTCCGCGAGCTTGCTCGCGACGGCGCGCTCGAAGGGAGACCACGCGATGCCCGGGCGCTTGTACATCCCCTCCGCGGCCGCCGCGGGGTCGAGGGGAACGCTGTCGGGAGCGCGGGCGGGCTCGTCGGCGGGCTTGTCGGCCGGCTTGTCCGCGGGCTGGTCTTTCTCCCTCTGGCGGCGCTGCCACTTCTCGAGGCGAGCGAGCTCGATCCGCATGAACTCCTCGCGCCGCTCGATGGCCGCGAGGCGCTCGAGCGTGGAGTCGTGCCAGCGGATCGTCACGGCGGAGTCGAGAGCCGCGGCCGACTCTCTCTCGGCGACCTTCGTCTCGAGAGAGTCAACCTTCTGCTTCGAGGCGCAGCTCGCCAGCGCGAGAACGGCTCCCGCGAAGGCGAAGACACGGCACGCCGACCCTTTCGTCATGAGAGCCCTCCCCGGAGGAGCCTCCCTTTTAGTTGTTGGCCGTGAGAGCGCGCAAGCCGTCACAGGGTCGGGCGCACCTCGAAGGGCCCGAGCGCCTCGCCCGAGGCGTCGTCCTCCGCGGTGACGTTCGTCACCCGCGCGGCGGGCGCGCCGCGGCGGCACCAGCTCACGAACTCGCGCACGGAGGCGTCGTCTCCGTCGATGAGCGCCTCGACGCTGCCATCGCGGCGGTTCCTCACCCAGCCCTTGAGCCCGAGCCGGAGCGCCTCGTCCGTGGCGTAGGCGCGGTAGCCGACTCCCTTGACGCGCCCGATCACGAAGACGCGCTTCCGCACGTCAGAGCCCGTGCGAGGGGCGCCAGGGCGCCGCGCCCCGCACGGCGTCCATGCGCCGGAGCACCTTCACGGCCTCGAGGCCGCACTCGATGCACGAGGCCTCGGCGCGATCCTTGGAGTCGGAGTCCACGAAGGCATCGTGGCGGCGGTCCGCGTAGATCGCGCAGACCGCTCCCGCGCGGATGCCGCGGAGCTGGGCGAGCGTGAAGAGAAGGCTCGTCTCCATCTCGAAGTTCTTGACGTTCATCTGGGCGAGCTTCGAGGGGAGCTCGGGGTCGCGCACCGGGAAACCCGGGACTCTCCTGCCCGCGCTCCGATCCTCGCCGCTCCCTCGAGGAGGGCGAGAACGACCTCGTGGCTCGCGACCGAGGGATATCCCTCCGGCACGAAGTAGCTCGAGGTCGCCTCGAGCTTCACGGCGCCCGTTGAGATCACGAGGTCTCCCAGGCTCATGCCGTCCTGGAGCGCCCCCGACGACCCGACCCTCACGAACGTCGGCTCGGAGACGCACTGGGAGAGCTCGATCACGGCGATCTCGGTGTTGTCGGTGCCGATCCCCGTCGCGGTCACCGTGAGCGGCGCTCCGTCGAAGACCCCGGTGACCGTCACGTACTCGCGGTTCGCTCGCCGGACGTCGATGCGCGAGAAGCGCGTCGCGACCTTGTCCGCGCGCGCCGGGTCTCCCACGAGGATGATGTAAGGAGCGATGTCGCCTGGCTTGGTGCCGGTGTGGTACTGCTTCCCTTCCGCTGTCTTGACGACCTCGGCTCCCTGGATGTGCTCGGCCATTCCTCCCATTGAACCAAAGGCGGGCGAGGGCAAGCTCCGGCTCTCTTCGATTGTCGTAATAGTGTAAGAGAGACTTGCCGCCCGGGACCGCGTAAGCCACGGTCCGACCGTCCGCGCGTCGTGGCACCGCGCGTGCAAAAGGGAATGCCGCCGTGAGGAACCGCCGGACGAGGAGCTTGTTTCCGGTCTTTCCTCGCGACGCGTAAGCAACGTAGGGGGAAGCCCGAGCGCGCGCCCCCGACGGCCTTCGCCTCTGGCGAGAGCCGAACTTCGCCACTCGTGCGTGGCTCTAGGGGAGGACGACATGACTCGTACCCGAGCGGGCACGCTTGCCCTCGCTCTCACATGCCTTCTTCTGCCCGCCGGTCGCGCGGAAGCGGCCGGCCAGATCACCTGGGAGAAGGACCTCGACGCCGCGCAGGCGCGCGCGCGCTCGCAGAAGAAGCTCGTCTTGCAGTTCTTCCTGATCGGCAACCTGGGATCGCCCGACTGTTGAAACGCCGGTCAGCTCATGGGACGCGTGACGTTCCAGGACCAGGCCGTGATCAAGCGCGTCGAGGACGGCTTCGTCGCCTCGTGGAAGAACTACGCGAACCTGTACGTCGGCCAGAAGCTCGAGCAGAAGAACGTGGACGACCTCCTCAAGAGCTGGCAGGACGGCACGGCGAGCGAGAACATCTCGACGCTCGTCTCGACGCCCGAGGGCGAGATCCTGCACGAGATCCCGGGCTTCGTGAAGGCGAGCGAGTACGTCCGGGAGCTCGACTTCGCGATCGAGGCCGGGAGGGCCGTCGAGTCCGCCGGAACGGACCCCGACGCTCGGCGCCGCGCTCTCGCGTCCGCTCACGCGAAGCGGCTCGCCTGTATGACCTACGCCGACCGCAAGGCGAAGCTCGAGCCGATCCTCAAGCGCGCCTTCGCCGCGTACGGAGAGCGGGAGAAGGACGCTGCCGCGTGGAAGCACGCTCGCACCGACCTAGCGCGAGCGGGCACGGTCGGCCTCCGGGTCGTCTTAGACGCGACGACCGACGTGACCCGCGCCGCGACCGCTTACTCGGTCCTCCGCGCGCTCACGGGAGAGCTCATCCCGGACGACTCCGACTCCTGGAAGGGCTACGTCGAGTCGCGCGAGACCGAGTCTCTCCTCCCGTGCACTTACTCCCGCGAGCGGCCGAGCACGGACGCGAAGGCCAACGCCGCCCGGAAGACGAGCATCGAGAAAGCGACTGACCGCGAGCGCCGCCGCCGCGAGGAGGAGCTCGCCGAGACTTACAGCATCGACGCCATGCCGGATTACGCGGACGAGGACTCGGAGCTCGTTGACGTGACCTCGATCGAGGCCATGCGCTCGGACCCGATCGGCGGCTTCCGGCAGGGGCCGCAGACCGTCTCGCTGTCGAACGGCTCGACGCTCCCCCTCGCGTATCCGAGGGTCCCGCTCACCGCGAGCAGGATCGCGTCGACCGTCACGACGACCCGAACGGTCTCCCGCAACTTCCTCACGCGGCCGATCATGCCCGTCACGCAGGCCACGCAGAACGTGAGGGCGCCGAGCGCTCCTCTGAGCGCCACGGCCCAGGCGGTGGGCGGCGTCTCGCAGGCGAGGCCGGCGGCCCCCGCGACGAACCCGGGGAACGCCCGGACGGCTCCCTCGAGAGCTCCGGCGAACGGCGCCACTCAAGCCTCCGCGCAGGGCGCCCGCCCGGGTCAGGGCGCTCCGAACGGTCAGACCGGGACGTTCCGCGGCTTCGCGACCGGCGGATTCGGTCGCGGGGCTCCTCGCGGCCGCTGAAGAACGAGAGAACGCGAATCGCGCAGCGAGGCGCGGAGAAGTCTCCGTGCCTCGCACCTTCGTCCCGGTCAGGAACGCTCGAGGAAGGAGGAGATCGCGGGGAAGACCTCGCGCTCGGCCTTCCGCGAGAGGAGGAGGTCGAAGTGCCCGAGTCCCTCCGCGAGCACGAAGCGCTTGTCGAGGACGCGGACCGCGTCGAACGTCGCGCGCGCCGCGAGGGGCGGGCACTGGAGGTCGCGGCTCCCCGCGACCACGAGGAGCGGTAGGGCGATCTTCGGGAGCTCTCTCTCCCAGAGGACGCCGTCGCGGCCGCGGAAGCCGCGCGGCTCGAACGTCGTCGAGAGCTCGAGCAGCACGCGCCCCGAGATCCACGTGAAGGCGCTCGCCCAGATCGCGCGGCGCATCAAGGGCTCGAGCATCTCCGGCGCATACATGAAGTCGTCCACGAAGCGGTCGCGCGCGAACGGCGCGTAAGCGCGCGCGAACGTCCCGAACGGCGCCGCATGCAGCAGGCGGAGGAGGCTCATGGCGCGCCGGAGGCGGCCGAAGTGCGAGCCGCCCTTCTTGTAGTCGATCGCGGAGCCCACGGTCGTGACGCTCGCGAGCCT
>JACQDU010000054.1 GCA_016200955.1 bacterium | reverse complement strand
GCGCGTCGCGCGCTCCGCCTCGCCGCGAGCAGAGTTGAGCCCTCACGCGAGCGACCCTCGTCGTGAAGCCGCACACGGGGCACGTCACGGTCGCTCGCTTGACCGTCCCTTCGCCCGCGCGCGCGGCTCCGTGGACGATCTCGATGCCGACCTGGCGTTTTCTCCTGTTGGGAAAGAGCCGCAGGGAGACGCGCGTCTTCCCTCGCCCGACCACCGTGAGGGAGCGAAGGAGCGGGACCTCCGAACCGCAACGAGGGCCCTCGCAGCGGATCGTCCGCGCCCAGAGCCACGCGACCGGTCGCTCGCCTCGCGCGGTCGGGTAGAGCTTTCCGAGCTCGCGCGCGGCCTCGCGGCGGATCTTCTCTCCCCACGAGCGCACCTCGCGCGCGAGCCGCTCGCCGTGCTCCGGGGTGAGCTCGAGGAGGACCTTCTCGAGGAGGACCGCGACGGGGTTCAGGTCGGAGGAGAAAGCCCTCGCCCCCACGCGGAGCGCCTCGAGCGGGATCGTTCCTCCTCCCGCGAACGGATCGACGACGAGAGGCGGCCCTTCTCCCCCGAGCGCTTCGTTCCCCGCGAGCACGAGGCCGCGGCAAGCTTCGAGGAGAGCGCCGTCCCGGGCTTTCTCCCAGGAAGAAGCCTCGCCGATCAGGTCGAGGAGAGCGTTCCTGAGAGCGAGCGGGTCCCCGAGGTCGCCCGCTCTCTTGCCTTGCTTTCCGGGAAGCGCGGCGAGGAGGGCGCGCGCTCTCTCGCGGAAGCTCGGCGGACAGCTCTCGTCCGCCGGGTCCGGGAGGAGCGCCGCGAGGAGGACGGCCCGACACGCCGCGAGGGGCCGCCTCGCCCACCAGATGTGGAGCGTCGAGATGTGGCCTCGCCGGATCGACTTCTCGCGCCGCGCCTCCCGCGAGATCGTCGCGATCGGGAGATCGGCTTCGATGAGGCGTCTCGGGTGCACGGAGCGGGTCCTCTCCTCCGATGACCATGAGACCCGGTCCGGCGACGGGGAAACAAGAGCGCGAGCTGCAGAGAAGAAGAGACGGAACCACGAAGGCGCGAAGACACGAGATCAGGAACGAGGCCCGACACTCGACTCTTCGTGCCCTCGTGTCTTCGTGGTCAGGTCGTTCTTCGGTTCTCTTCCCGCGAGGGCTTCAGCGCGCCGGCCGCGAAAGCCCCCGGAACCACGCGCGGACCTTCGCGCACACCTGGGGCACGGTGAACCCGAACTTCTCGGCGAGCTGCTTGTCCGTGCCGGAAGATCCGAAGCCGTTCATGCCGATCGCGAGGCCGTCCTCGCCGATCCAGCGCTCCCAGCCCTGCATGCGAGCGGCCTCGATCGCGACGCGCGCCGGGATCCTCGGGATCACCGAGCGGCGGTAGTCCTCGTCCTGCTCCGCGAAGATCTCGGCGCTCGGCATGGAGACGACGCGCACGTTCGCGGGGCGGCCCGGAGCGTCCTCGGTCGCGAGCTTCCGCGCGGAGTCGAGCGCGAGCGAGAGCTCGCTCCCCGTGGCGATGATCACGAGGTCGGGAGGCGCGCCGCGGAGGCTCTGCCAGAGGACGTAGCCGCCGCGCTCGGTGTTCCTCGCAAGGGCGACCGGGTCCGCGCCGTTGCGGTCGAAGACGGGGAGCTTCTGCCGCGTGAGGACGAGCGCCGTCGGCCCCTGAGCTCGCTCGAGCGCGATCTTCCACGACCAGGCCGTCTCCTGCGCGTCACCGGGCCGCAGGACGACGAGGTTCGGGATCGCGCGCAAGGCCGCCATGTGCTCGATCGGCTGGTGCGTGGGTCCGTCTTCTCCGAGGAAGATCGAGTCGTGGGTGAGGACGTAGATCGCTCGCAGGTGCGAGAGGGCCGCGAGGCGGATCGCGCCGCGCATGTAGTCGGAGAAGATGAGGAACGTCCCGCCGAACGGGATGAACCCTCCGTGAAGCGAGAGGCCGTTCAGGATCGATCCCATGGCGTGCTCGCGGACGCCGAAGTGGATGTAGCGGCCGGCGCGGTTCGTCCTCGAGAGCTCGCTCGCTTCCTTCAGGTGAGTCGAGTTCGACTCGGTCAGGTCCGCGCTGCCGCCGATCAGGCCGGGAACGTAAGGGTAGACGGCGTTGAGCACGATCCCGCTCGCGGCGCGCGTCGCGATCGGGGCGCCGCCGGCCTTGCCTTCCTCGAAGACCGGGAGCTTCTGCTCGAGGTCCGAGGGCAGCGCTCCCGTGAGCTGGCGCGACCAGAGGGCGTGCTCGTCGGGCTTGCTCTTTCTCCAGGCCAGGAGGCGCTCGTCCCACGCGGAGCGCGCTCGCTGCCACTCGGCCTGCCGCACGTTCCAGCGCTCGCGCACGACCTGGGGCACGAGGAACGTGGGCTCGAGCGGCCAGCCCATGAGCTCCTTGGTCTTCTTGACCTCGTCCTTTCCGAGAGGAGAGCCGTGCGCCTTGGCCGTCCCTTGCTTCGTCGGCGCGCCTCTCCCGATGATCGTCCGGCACGCGATGAGGGTCGGCTTTTCTTCCTGGGAGACGGCGTCCGCGAGGGCCGCGCGCACCTGGGCGCGGTCGTTCCCGTCCACGCGCGCCGTCCTCCACCCGTAGGCACGGAAGCGCGCGAGCACGTCCTCGGAGAACGCGAGGTCGGTCGAGCCGTCGATCGAGATGTGGTTGTCGTCCCAGAGATACACGAGCCGTCCGAGCGCCTGATGCCCCGCGAGCGAGGCCGCTTCGCTCGCGACGCCCTCCATGAGGTCGCCGTCCGAGACGATCGCGAACGTCCTGTGAGCCACGACCGAGGCGTCGTAGCGCGCCGCGAGGTTCCTCTCGGCGATCGCCATGCCGACGCCGTTTCCGAAGCCCTGCCCGAGAGGCCCCGTCGTCGTCTCGACTCCCGTGGTCATGAAGCTCTCGGGATGCCCCGGCGTCTTCGAGTCGCACTGGCGGAACTGCCGGAGGTCGTCCTGCGTGAGCCCGAACCCCGAGAGGTGGAGGAGCGAGTAAAGCAGCATCGATCCGTGCCCCGCGGAGAGGACGAAGCGGTCTCGCCCGGGCCAGTGCGGGTCCTTCGGGTCGAGCGCCAGGAACTCCGTCCAGAGCACGTGAGCGACGTCGGCCATGCCCATGGGCATCCCGGGATGCCCGGAATTCGCGGCCTCCACGCCGTCCATGCTGAGAGCGCGGATCGTGTCGACGCAGAGCTGGTCGAGCGCGGCTCCCGTCTTTCCCGCCCCGAACGTCGTCTCCACCGTGAGCGTCTCCTGCATTCTCGTCTCCGGTTCGATTCGCAAGAGCGAATGCGCGGAGATTCTACAGACGGTGCCCCGAGGTCTCCCGCGGAATCACGCCGGCCCCCGGCCCCGGCGAGAGATTTTCACTTCCTGTGAGTAACTCACGACGGAATTCACCACGGAGAAACGGAGGCACGGAGAACGTCACCGCCACGTCTTGAGCTCCTGAATGCGCGGGCGGATCGTGCGCTCGAGGAGGACTCCGCCCGCGACGAGGCCGATGCCGAAGCCGATCAGGAGGAGCCCGAGAGGGAGCGCGTCCGAGAGCTTGGCGAAGTACTGGATCCAGGCGTTCAGCACGAGGAAGGCCGCCGGGATCCCGACGAGCACGAGGTGGCGCTCCTTGGCTCCGATCGCGATCGCGAGGGCGCCGAGGCCGAAGATGGTCGCGGGGTAGAGGAGCTCCCGGTAGCGCGCCAGCGCGAGGACCGTGACGGTCGCGAAGAAGAGCCCGAGCCCGGCCACTTCCAGGAGCCGGTAAGGCCACTTCTTCTCCGCATCGCGCGCGAAGACGAGGCCGAGCCCGACGAGGACGAAGGCCGTGCCGACGACGTAGGAGAAGTAGAAGAGCGGCTTCTCGAGGAGCTCGTCCGGCGTCCGGAACGAGAGCATCTGGAGGAGCTCCTGGTCGGCGTCCACGTTCGAGAGGCGCTCGAGCGCCTTGAAGCCCGGCGCCGCGACGACGCTCGCGAGGCCGACGAGCATGGCGAGGGCTCTCCGCGCGTCGTCTCTCGCGACGGGCTCCCACTTGAACGCCGCCACGATGAGCGCCGTGCCGATCCCCGTCGCCATGTAGAGCGAGACGTGGAGCGGCCCTCCTCCCATGAGCGCCTCGGCGGTCGGAACGATCGCGAGGAGCACCGAGGCGACTCCGAGCGCGAGGATCGCGTAGCCCCTCTCGCCCACGTTCCTGAGCTGGTGAGCCGCGCCCGCCGAGGCGGCGACGATCGCGTAGGGCCAGAGGTGAGAGAACGCGGTGTTCTCGTCCGGCCCGCCACGGAAATAGTGGGAGTGTCGGTACGTCGCGAGCCCGAGGAAGGCGCTCACGATGAGGAACAGCGCCGCGACCGCCGCCGGAGCCCCGCTCGCCCGGTCTCCGCTCAGCTTCTTCCCGAGCAGCGCGAGACCGGCGAGAGCGGCGGCGCAGACGAAGCACCAGATCGCCGGGCCCGTCTCGCTCCCGCTGCCGATGGCGCCTCCGAGGCAGACGAGCGAGACCGTCGCCGCGATCGTCCCGAGGAGCGCGAGGAGGATCGAGTCTCGCCGGACCGCGAGACCGTAGGTCGCGAGCGTGATGAGGCCGGCGTTCATGGCCCACGGCCCTGCCTCGTGGGACTGGTTCATGTCGAGGACGTAGCCGCCCACGGCCCAGAGGAGCTGCGTCGTGAGAGTGACGAGCGCGAAGCCGCTCCTCGCGTAGCCGCGGCTCTCGAGGACGGCTCCCGCGGTTCCGATCCCTCCCGCGAGGAGCAGGAGGAGAGCGAACCGGCCGCTCACGCCGAGCACGTCCCAGCCCACCGCGACCAGCCAGAGCGCGCCCGCGAGGATCAGGACCGCTCCGACGGCCAGGAGGCAGCCCAGGATGATCGGCGTGTCGCGCTTCTTCGTGGCCTCGTCGATCCCCGTGAGGCCCGTGGCGACCGGGCCCCACGCGGGCTTGAAGGGCTCGTCGGCCTTGGCGGCGAGCGCGACTTCGGCGAGAGGTTCCTTCGGCGGCGCGGCGGCAGGCTCGGCGGCCGTCACCGCGACGAGCGCCTCACGGAGGGTCGTGAGCGTCGGCCGGGCGCTCGGCTCGGAATCGAGCGCGGAGCGGACCGCCTGGAAGAGGATCGTGAGCGCCGACCCGTCGGCGAACGTGTTCCAGGGACTCACCCGCTTCAAGACCGCCTCATGGGAGACGTACGCGCCGTGAGGCCGTTTCCCCGTCAGCGCGAGATGGACGATCGCCGCCGCGGAGAAGGCGTCGCTCTCGCGTGTGGGCTGCTTGCCTTCGAGGATCTCGGGCGCAACGAACGCGGTCTCGGCAAGCGGAGCGCCCGCCACAATCCGGGCGCGCAGGAGAGCGGCGGCGTCGGGGACCCTCGCAGGGAAAGTGACGACGATCCGCTCGCCACGGAAGACCTGATCGGGCCGGAGGTCGCCGTGCGGCCTTCCGGTCGAGTGAAGCTCCTCGATGTAAGAGAGAGCACGCGCGAGCACGCGAAGAGTTCCGGAGACGTCGTCCGCCCTCTCGTCCGCCTCGAGCGGCAAGAGGCCACGGAGGTCGCCCTGGTACTCGAGCTCGCTTCTTCCGGGGATCCCACGGAACGGCACGAGCCCGGCCGGAGCGGTCGGGACCGCCTCGACGGCGAGCAGCCCCGCGATCTGAGCCGCGACCGGCTCGGTGGCCGAGCGGTCTCCCAGGACGAGATCTCCCCCGAAAGCCCCTTGCACGTGGAGCATGCTACCGGGCGCCGGCTCTCATTGCCTGCGCGAGATCCCGAGCCAGAGATCGAGCCCCGGGTTCGAGCCGTCGAGCTTCCAGATCATGCCGTCCAGGAAGTAATGCGTCGCCTGCGGCACCGAGAGGAGCGGGACGACGATCGCGAGGAAAGGCCCGAGCCCGACGCGCAGCGCTTCTCCGAAGACGGTGCCGTGCTCGTGCCACACCAGCTTGTCCCACACGCCTTCTTCCAGGTAAGCGATCGCGAGGAGGACGAGCAGGCCGAGGACGAGCCCTCGCGCTCCGCGCGAGAAGACGCTCGCGGGGAGCGAGCCGGGCTCGTAGGACAGCTCGCCTCCGCTCGCTTGCTTCCTGGATCCCACGAGGAGGATCAGGCCGAGGTACGGGACTCCGTGCAAGACGACGTTCGTGACCGTGAACGCGAGGTCCGAGTTCCACGGGACGATCCCGACGTACCAGCAAGCCCACGTCGCGAGGAGCACGCCCCACTTCCCCGGATTCCACGGCGACCTTCCCGAGAGAAAGCGCAGGAGGACGCGCAGCGCGTAGACCGCGAGGAAGCCCCAGTAGAGCGCGCTCGCGAACGCGAGCGCCGCGTCGAGCGCCGCGGGATCGAGCGCGGGCGGCGTCACGAAGTCGCGGTTCCGGAACCAGTGGAACGCCCGCGGCAAATGAGCGTGCCACAGGAGAAGCGGATAGAGCGTCATGGCGTAGACCGCCGCGCGGTCCCAGAGGAGATCGCCTCGCTCGCGCTCCCCCGCCTTCGCGCGGTAAAGCCGCACGAAGCCCTCCTGCTGCTTCACGAAATGGAAGACCGCGAGGTAAGCGAGCGCGCTCCAGAACACGCGGTCCGAGATCGCGTAGAGCACGATCCCCGTGAGCCACGCGAGGAGCGGCGCCCACACGTAGAGCTCGCGCCGCCTGAGGAGCTCCGGTCGGTCGAGGTAGACGCGATAGAGCGTCGCGTAGACGTGCGCCACGTCGATCGCCACGACCGTCGCGAGCCAGGCCCAAGGAGGCAGGTCGTCTTGCGGGCCCTCGATGACTCCGGCGAGGCGGAGCGCGAGGACGAGAGCGGCCGCTGCGATGCCGGGGAAGACGAACCACGAGAGATCCCAGGTCGCGCTCTTGAGCCAAGGAGTCACGGCGTCAACCACTTGTCGTTCACAGCAGGCTCACGAACGCCTTCCCCTCGCGCGCGAGGATCTCCTCTCCCGCGAGAGCGCCCTGGAAGAAAGCTTCCTCGAAGATCGGGATCCCTCCCTTGTCCGAGTTCGCCGTGAGGAGATTCCCGATCGGCGCCTGAGCGGCCTCTCGCGCCTTGCCCCAGAGGAAGCCGGGCCTCGGGCGGATCATGGCGTGACCCCACTTCCACACGTCCACGCGCCGCACGCTCTCCG
The DNA here is from genome assembly GCA_016200955.1 of bacterium. Classification (GTDB taxonomy): domain Bacteria; phylum Planctomycetota; class J058; order J058; family JACQDU01; genus JACQDU01. The sequence goes on along the minus strand of JACQDU010000054.1, from coordinate 3,095 downwards.
CGATCCTCGGGTGAGCACGCTCGAAGTCGGCGAGGCACATGTCGCGCGCCTCCTCGTAGCTCATGGAGTGGAGACGGCGCCTCGCTTCCAGGGTCGAGCCCTCGACGAACGCGTGGTACCACGTGATGACCTGCGGCTCCTCGGCTCTCGTTCCGCGCGTGGCGACGACGTAACCGAGAGACGGGCTCTCGTAGAGCACGTTGTCCCAGGAGAGCGGCGCTCCCACTCCCGCGGGAGCGCGGTCGAGCGTCACGTTCGCCGCGAGCCAGGGCGCGTACTCGAACTCCGCGAGTCCCTCGGGCGGCTCTTCGAGCAAGTGAGAGAGCAGAAAGCGCGCTCCGGCGAAGACGACGTGGCGCGCGCGGTAGCGCACGGCGCGCGAGCGCACGGGATCCCACGCGAGCGCCGCGGCTCCGCCTTTCTCGTCGGGCTCGAGACGGTAGACGATCCGGTCCGTCTCGAGGCGAGTGCCTCCCCGGGCCGAGACGAGCTTCGAGACGAGCCAGCCGTTCCCCTCGGGCCAGACGAGAGTCGTCCCGTGGTCGCGCTCGTCGTCGGGCAGGTCGTCGTCCTCGAGCCCTCGCGCGAGGTGGTAGTGAAGGCCGGCCCACGCGCTCGTCGTGGCGAGCGTGGCGCCGTAGTCGTCGCGGCACCCGTACTCGAGGAGCCAGAGGAGGGCGCGCGAGGCGAAGGGCTTCCCTCTCTCGGGGGAAGAGAGCCAGTCGTCGAACGATATCCGGTCGAGGGCGAGGAGATCGTCGGTCCTCGCGCTCCGGTCGACCGGGATCGCGAAGGGGCGGCGGCGCTTCTCGTCGCGACGCCTCGAGAGAGCGCACAGCTCTCTCCGGAAACGCGAGAGCTCCGCGCGGTCCTCCGCCGAGCCGCTCCGGGGAGGAGGGAAGATCCCCTCGCTCCAGACTCCTCCCTCGAAGATCCGCTCGACGGGCTCCGAGCACACGAAGCGCGTGTCGAAGTCGAGCCGGCCTTTCGAGTCGCGGCCGCGGACGACGCCGATTTCTTCCAGGAAGGCCGTGAGCCCGCGCGACTCCGCCGTGGGAGCGCGGAGATAGTGCGCGCCCCAGGGGTAGGGCGAGACGTCGTTCTTCCCCGACGCCGCGTTCCCTCCGGGAGCCGACGCCAGCTCGAGCACGAGCACGTCGTCTCTCGGCACGCCCTCGCGCCGGAGACGCCACGCGCACGACAGACCCGAGACTCCCGCTCCCACGACGAGCACCGGGACGTCGATCGTCTCGTCGATCCTCTTCGAGAGGAGCTCTCCCGAGCGCAGGAGGTGGCCCCTCGCGGCGTCCTGGCCCTTGATCTCTCCCTCGATCTTCCGCGACGTGGCGCGCGATCGGACCGGGCAGCCGGTCAGCGCGAGGAGGCCGAGCGTGCCGGCGAGGAAATCTCTCCTCGTGACTTCGTTCATTGCTCGGACCGCTTCCACTCGCTCGTGTAGAGGTGCACGAGCACCTGGTCGTTCAGGCGGTTCACCTCGCTCGCGCTCGGAGGCGCGCGCTGGTCGTCGCCGAACTGGAAGAGACCCGGGAGCACCGAGTCGTTCAGGAAGCGGAGCTTGAGCCCGGGCGCCAGACGCTCGGGTCGAGGACGTGGGCTGTGCGTCCCGATCACGAAGCCCCAGTCGCCGAACGAAGGCACGTAGACGTGGAAGGGCTCGGTCGCGAGCTCGGCCGCGGCGATCGTCCGCTCGATGCACCAGTAGGAGCGGGGGGCGACGGTCGGGCTCGTGGCCTGGACGACGAGCACGCCGGTCTCCGAGAGGTGGCGCTTGCAGAGACGGTAGAACTCTCTCGTGAACAGCTTCCCGACGCTGAAGTTCGAGGGGTCGGGCACGTCCACGACGATCACGTCGTAGAAGTCCGACGTTTCGTTCAGGAAGTTCTGGGCGTCGGCGTTCACGATCCTCGCGCGCCGGTCCGAGAACGAGCGCTCGTTGATCCGGGTCAGGATCTCCCGCGTCGAGAAGAGCGTCGTCATCTCGGGGTCCAGGTCCACGAGCACGGCTTCCTCGAGGGAGCCGTACTTGAGGACCTCGCGGAGAGCGAGGCCGTCTCCTCCTCCCAGGATGAGCACGCGGCGAGGCGAGCCGCCCGCGAGAGCGCATGCCGGGTGGACGAGCGTCTCGTGGTAGCGGTGCTCGTCGCGGGAGCTGAACTGGAGGTGACCGTTCAGGAAGAGCCGCAGGTCGCCCTCGGCTCCCGTGAGCACGATCCTCTGGTACTTCGTCTGCTTCGCGAAGATGATCGGAGCCTCGAAGAGCTCGCGCTCGAGCGCTCCCTCGACGTGCTGCCCGAGAGCGAGCCCGCTCGCGAGGACGAGCGCGGCGAGAAAGGCTTCCGCGCGGAGAAGCGCTCCGCGCCGGACCTCTCTCCCGAAGCTCCAGGCGAGCGCGAAGGCCACGAGAGCGTTCGCGAGCCCGAACGCGAAGGCCGTCCTCACCAGGCCGAGCTTCGGGACGAGCACGAGCGGGAACAGGAGGCTCGCCGCGAGCGCTCCCATGTAGTCGAAGGCCAGCACTCGCGCGACGAGGTCCTTCCACGCCACCTCGTCCTTCAAGGACGCGAGGAGGATCGGCACCTCGAGTCCGACCAGGACTCCCACGAGCGTCACGAGCACGAAGAGGACGGGCCGCACGGCGTCGAGCCACGCGAACGTCGCGAATAGGATCGTCGCCGAGAAGCCTCCCAGGAGCCCGACCGCGATCTCGACCTGTATGAACCTCTCGAGGAGCCTCTCCTGCCGGAGAAGCCTCGAGGCGTAGGAGCCGAGCCCCATGGCCGAGAGGTAGACCCCGATCACGAGCGAGAAGTTCGTGATCGAGTCTCCGAGGAGGTAGCTCGCCATGGCTCCGGCGACGAGCTCGTAGATGAGCCCGCACGTCGCCACGACGAGCGTCGCCGCGAGGAGCGCCCGGACCTTCGGGTCTGCACCGGATAGGGGGCTTACGCGCCCCCCGTCCGTATTCCGCGTCGCGTCCACAGAGCGGTCGCTCGCTTCGCTCGCTCCCTGCTGTACGCTTCGCGTTTCCTCGCTCGGTCGCTGCGCTCCCTGCGCTCGGACGCTCAGCTGGCTTC
>JACQDU010000642.1 GCA_016200955.1 bacterium | reverse complement strand
AGGCCTCGGAGCCGCGCGCGCGTCCCGTGCGCCTCATCGCCCCGGTCGTGCTCGTCCTCGCGCTCGGTGGAGCCGCTGCCTGGTGGCTCCCGGGTACGCTGGCGAAGACGGAGCCGCCGCCCGAGCCGCTTCAACCGTCCAGGCCTCCTTCCTCGCCGTCGCCGGCTCCACCTCCTTCAAGCAAGAACGACAGGCCGACTCCCCCGAGGGAGCAGCCGCTCGGCTGGTTCTCGGAGAAGCTCCCGGCGGGCATGCACCGCGGCCGATACAAGCCGCTCTACCGCTGGGACACAGGGAAGGGGCTCGAGATCGAGATGGTCTACGTCCCTCCCGGGAGCTTCACGATGGGCTCGGACAAGGTCGAGTCGCCGGTCCACGAGCAGCCGCGACACGAGCACCCCATGCCTCGCGGCTACTACCTCGGCCGCTTCGAGACGACGTGGCGGGAGTACATGCTTTTCTGCAAGGCGAGCGGCCACCGCGCGCCGGCGCGGCCGAGCTTCTGGGAGAAGCTCCCCGAGCCGCGCGAGCAGCACCCGGTGACCTCCGTGACGTGGGACGACGCGAAGGCCTTCTGCGACTGGGCCGGCCTCCACCTCCCGACCGAGCCCGAGTGGGAGAAGGCCGCTCGCGGGCCGCGCGGGCGCGTCTACCCGTGGGGCGACGACTGGGACGGCTCCCAGTGCAACCACGGCACGGCTCCGCCGCAGGCGACGGACTCGACGTACGACGCGTCGGACGGCTTCGAGTTCACCGCTCCCGTGGGCAGCCTGAGGAAGGACGAGTCGTTCTTCGGCGCGATCGACATGGGCGGAAACGTCATCGAGTGGACCTCCGACTTCTACGAGAAGGAAGCCTACTCCCGTTACGCGCGCGGAGACCTCGCGCCGCCGGCGTCGTCGGAGAAGGGCCGCGTGATCCGGGGCGGCTCCTACTTCCACTCGGAGTGGCAGTGCCGCTCGTCGTGCCGGGCCTTCGTCCCGCCGACCGACAGCGACTGGACGATCGGCTTCCGCACGGCCCTCTCGGGAGAGTGAGCCGGGTCCGGGAAGGAAGGCGAGCGCTTTCCGGCCCGCTCCGCGCGCTCGCTCTCCGCGAATGCTAACCTTCCTCGCCCGAGCGAGGAGAAGCCCGTGAGCGATCCAAAACCACCCGAGGCCGCGAGCCCGCAACCGGGGGGCGATGCGAAGCCGGCGCCCGAGCCCTCGTGAAACGGGAATCCGTCCGCTTTTCCATTTTGCGGATTTGAAACCTGCTTCTCGCAGTCGTTGGTTGAATTCGACTTGAACGGCTTCTTCAATTTCATGCCATTTGGACCGGGATAAAACGACGCGCATCTTCGAGTCGTCGGCGCAGCGTCCCAGGGAGAAACAGGTCGTCGCTCCTCCCGGCCAGACCGTGCGGGACGGCGAGGCCATCACGGGCGTGGCCTGGGAGGGCGCGAAGGCTTTCTGCGACTGGGCGGGCACTCGGCTCCCGACCGAGATCGAGTGGGAGAAGGCCGCGCGCGGCACCGACGGCCGGAAGTTCCCGTGGGGCGAGGAGCCTCCCGACGAGGACCTCTGCGTCTGGCGCGACCACCGGGCCTTCGGCGCGGTCGCGCGCTCGGACGGCGGCGTGGGCCGGCGCCAGACCGCTCCCGCGGGTGCTTGCCCCGCGGGCATGTCGCCCTACGGCGCGCTCGACATGGCGGGGAACGTCTTCCAGTGGTGCGCCGACTTCTACGACGAGAATGCCTACGCGCGCCACGCGGCCGGCGACCTCGACGCGCCGAGGACGGGCGACGCGCGCGTGATCCGGGGGGGCGCCTGGAGCAAGGCCGCCCGCGTCTGCCGAACCTCGAACCGCGAGAAGCTCGACCCCACGGTCTCGGGCGCCGACCTCGGATTCCGCGTCGCTCGCTGAACGTCTCTCAGTGGAGCTTCACCGTGAGGAGGTACGGGGAGCCCTCCGCCACGCGTGCTCGTTCGTCGGCGTTGAGCGAGGGATCGGCGGCGATGCTCTTCTCGAGCTGGCCCTGGAGCTCGATGAGCCTCAGCGTTCGCCGCATGAGGGCGAGGCGGCGCGCGGGCGGGTCGAGGCTCGCGTCCGGCTGCGCCACCCGGAGCGCCTCGTCCACGTAGCGCGAGACGGCCGCTCGCACCGACGCTCCCGCGCCCTCCGAGAGGTTGAACTGCGAGAGCAGGTCGGTGCTCAGGCCGTCCACGAGCGCCTGCGCGCTGTTCTTGGAGACCGTCCTCGTCTCCACCTGGTGCCCGAAGAAGGGGTCGTCTCCCACGGACTCGAGGTAGCTCGCGTACTGCTCCGGCCGCAGGAGTCGCTGGTAGCTCTCCTCGTGCGCGATGAGCCCCGTGAGCTCGTGCAGCCGGGCGTCGAGGAGCGTCGTGGGAGGCGCGTTCGGGTCCTCGTGCTTCCTCGAATCGTCACGGATCGCCTTCTTGAGCGTCTCCGTCTGCGCCGCGTCGAGGTTCGCGCCGAGCGCGTTCATCCAGGCCGGCACCCACTGTTCCTGGACGAGCGGATCGCCGTAAGCCTGGAAGGGGTTGTCTCCCAGGCCGCGCGCCTTGCTGATCTCGGCGACGGCGACGTTCATCTTCGAGAGCACGACGTAGACCGAGGGATCGGGCTGCTTCCCTTGCTTCTGCGCCTTGATCATCGCGATGAGAGCCTTCGTTCCCTCCGCCCAGTCGACCTTCGCGACGAGCGCGGCCACCTTCTTGTCCTCGGGAGAGAGCTCGGGCGCGGCGAGCGGCTCGGGAGCCTGGGGCTCCGCGGGCTTCGTCCTGGCCGCCGCCGACTTCTCGAGAGCGGCGCGCTCCGACTCGGCCTGAGCGAGCTTCCGCTCGAGCTCGACGACCCGCGCGGAGGAGCGGTCGAGCGCAGCCCTGAGCGTCGCGACCTGTGCGATCGCCTCCGCGCTCTTTCTGGCCTCGGGGAGATCGACCATCGTGACCTTTCCGCTCGCGTCCGCGAAGGCGGCCTGACCGGCCCTCACGGGGACGGGCTGGCCGTCCGTCGGGCGGAGGAGGACGGCCCCCGAGACGACGCCGACTCCGAGAACGAGAGCGCCGGCAGCGACGGCGGATTTCGTGTTCTTCATCTCTGGAACCTCCTCGAGGAGCGCGACGGTGAACTCCGTGCCCGTGACCGAGACCGTCCCGAGAGCCGTCCTCACCTCGAAGGAACCCTCTCCCCCGGGGACGTGGAAGTGAGCCGTGCCCGCTAGGAGCCGCACGACGCGCGGCGACTCCTGCTCGAGCGCGGCGCGGCTCCCGCGGGCGAGCGCGATCTCGGCCGCGCCGGGGAGCCGGTAGCGGGCGGGCTCCTGCGAGGCCGCGAGGACCG
>JACQDU010000644.1 GCA_016200955.1 bacterium | reverse complement strand
CGTCGCGTGAGCCGCGGGCACGTGCCCTCGCGTCTCGATGATCGAGTTCAAGTCGGCGCCGCGCACGAGGTCCATGACGAAGAAGCGCTTCCCCTCGTGCTCGCCCGCGTCGTGGAGGCCGACGATCGCGGGGTGGTCGAGGTCCCGGAGGATCTCGATCTCTCGCTCGAGGTACTGGAGGGCGAGGCCGGCCGACTCGGCCTTCATCATCTTCAGCGCGACGACGCGGCGAACGTTCTCGTCGATCACCTTCATGACCGACGCGACGCCTCCTTCCCCGAGCTTCGCGAGCACCCGGTAGCGCTGCGCGATCCGATCGCGCGACGGGAGAGAAGGCGTGCACGTCGGGCACACGAAGCTCCCGTCGTCGAGCCAGAGCGCCCCGGAGCGCACGGCGCAGGCATTGGGCGTGATCGGCGCGTCGCAGACCTCGCAGTGGCGCGCTCGCTCGGCCGCGCGGGCGATCTCGGCCGGGCCGCTCTTGGGCGTGTAGCGCTTGGGCGGCTCGAGGCGCTTGAGCGCCTTCTCGATGGGCTCGTCCGAGATGCTCACGCGCAGGAGGATGGACGGCCCGAGGCGGACGGTGTCGCCGTCTCCCACGGCCGCGGAGTCCTTGCGGAGCTCGCGCCCGTTCACGTAGGTCCCATTCCGGCTCCCGAGGTCGTGGACGACGCGCTCCCCCTTGTGAACGATCAGGAGAGCGTGGTGGCGCGAGATCCCGTTCCCCGTGAGGACCACGTCGCACGTGTTGTGGCGTCCGATCGCGAACTGCCCTCCGCCGGGCGGCAGGTCGACGAGGCCGCGCTTCGCTCCCGATTCGATGATCTCGAGGCGGACGTGCTCGGTCATGGCGAACGCCTCTCTCGCGGGAGAAAGACGGCGTCGAGGTGAGCGCGCAGGCCTCTCTCGAGGGCGGGCTGGCTCCGGTAGCCTATGTAGCCGTCGGGCCGGACGAGGTAGAGGCACTCCGAGCCCGCGCCGTACCGGTGGTGGAGCTCGCTCGTGCGGTCGACGATCGTCGAGCCGCCGAAGGGAGTGGGAGGCGAGCCCGCGTGGACGACGAGGTGGGGAGAGACGAGGTCTCCGTGCGTGCGCTCGATCGACCGCGCGATCTCCTCGAGGTGGCCGCTCTCGGTCGAGCGCGCTCCCACGAAGAGGAGGAGCGAGTGCCGCGTCCCCCGGAGCACGCGGAAGAGTCTCCGCGGCTCGTCGCTCGCGGGGACGCTCACGTGAGCATCGAGCGCGCGGCTCCCGGGACCGGGGCCCGAGCCGAAGTCGAGCCAGTCGCCCAGGCTCGGCTCGCTCCCCTTCTCTCTCGTGACCGTCGCGTGGAGCAGCGAGCGGTGCTCTCCCACGATCGGGCTGTTCGCGTAGGAGAGAGCGACGCCGGAGACCGTGCGAGCGATCCTCTGGCGCACGACCTCGAGGCCCGCGAGGAAGTGAGCGAGGTGGTTCCTGAGCGCCTGCGCGACCGGGTTCCTGAGCGTCGCGGCTCGCGTCGCCACGTCGGTCCCTCTCACGACTCCGAGAGCGATCGCGTGGCGCTCGATCCCGTAGCTGTCGAGGAGGGCCTCGCTCGCCGCCCCGCGGATCACGAGAGCGAGCTTCCACGCGAGGTTCTCGGCGTCCTGGATCCCCGTGTTCATGCCCTGCCCGCCCGCGGGGCTGTGGATGTGAGCGGCGTCGCCCGCGAGGAAGACGCGGCCCTTCCGGTACTCGTGCACGAGCCGGTGATGGATCCTGAAGCGCGAGATCCAGACCGGGTCCCGGACCTCGGCGCGCGGGACGCCGGCCCTCGCGAGGGCCGCTCGCACGTCCTCGATCACAGGCTCGGGCGGAGGAGGCCCCGGAGGCGCCGGCCCGAGCGCCGCTATCAGCCGCGTGAGCCCTCCCGGGAGAGGAAAGAGGATGAGCGGCCCCTCCTCCGCGAGGAAGCCGTTGAACTCGTCCCGCGCGAGGTCCGACTCGAGGTGGACGTCCGCGAGGAGGAACGTCTCGTCGTACGGCCCACCCTCGAAGGAGAGGCCGAGCGCGTGCCTCACCGCGCTGTGAGCACCGTCGCATCCGACGATCCACGACGTGAGAAAGCTCTCGCTCGAGCCGTCGGGCCGCTTGAGGAGCGCGACGACGCCCGACTCTCCTTGCTCGAGCGAGACGAGCTCCGTGCTCCACTCGATGCGCCCGCCGTGCTTCTCGACGTGGCCGCGGAGAACGGCCTCGGTCTCGGTCTGCGGCACCGCGAGCACGAACGGGAACGGGCTGTCGAGCTCGTCGAGGCTCAGCCCGACGATCTTCTTCCCGTGAGCGAAGGCGGAGACCGCGTGGACCTTGACCCCGCGGGCGATCAGGTCGTCCGCGATGCCGATCTGGTCGAGGACCTCGAGCGTGCGCGCGTGGACGCCGATCGCGCGCGAGGTGAGCGCGGGCCGCTCCGACTTCTCGACGATCCTGGCGGGGATCCCGTGGCGCGCGAGCTCGCCCGCGAGCATGAGCCCCGTCGGGCCGGCTCCGACGACGAGGACCGGGGTTTCTCCCATGGAGGACGGCTCAGTGATCCGTCGCCGTCGCGGCCTTCACGGCCCCGCGCGGGATGTCCTCGGGGGCCTTGTCGGACTCGATGACGCACTCGTTGAACAAGGTCTCGAGCGGAGTGCCGGCGCAGGAGAAGACGCCCTTCATGCACTTCCCCGTCGTCGCTCGCGTGGGGACCTCTCCCTGGAGCTCGATCGGGATCATGAAGGGCGGGAGCTCGGGGACGCAGAAGTGCATCTCGAGCCTGTTGTCCTTGGGCTGGTCCCGGAGCAGGCAGAGGCCGAGGACGAGGTCGTCTCCGAGCGGCTTCGCCTTGATCAGGAGAGCGTCCTGCCCGTCGGGAGAGCCGGCCTTGAAGGGGAGCGACGTGATGAACAGCTTCCCCTCGCGCGAGGGAGCGTTGACTCCGCGCGCGGAGAGGATCGTGACCGGGTTCGCCTTGCCCTTGACCCGCGTGGGCTTGAGGCGCACCGCGAGGACGCGGCCCTTCGCGCGGTCGAACGTCGTCTCGCTGATGAAGACGTGGCCGCGGCCGGCCTTCGACTCGAGGCGCTGGGCGAGGTTCACGTTGTCGCCGATGCAGGTGCACTCCATGCGCTTCTCGTGCCCCATGTTCCCGCCGATGAAATGGCCGGAGTTGAGGCCGATGCCCATGTGGATCTCTTTCTCGCCCTCCTTCAGGAACTCGCCGTTCAGGAGGTAGACCGAGTTCTGCATCTCGATCCCGGCCGTGACCGCCATGAGCGCTTCGTCCTCGATCGGCTCCCAGACGTTCCAGACGGCCATGATCGCGTCGCCCATGAACTTGTCGATCGTCCCCTTGTAGTGGAAGACGATGTCGACCATGTACTTGAAGTAGCGGTTGATCTTCGTGACGACGGACGCGGGCTCCATGGCCTCGGACATCGTGGTGAAGCCGACGATGTCGGAGAAGAAGACCGTCCCCGACTTGACGCCGCCGCCGAGCTTCAAGTCGATCTCGCCCGACGCGACGCGCTTCGCTACCTCGGGCGAGAAGTAGCGCTCGAGCGAGGCGCGCTTCT
>JACQDU010000641.1 GCA_016200955.1 bacterium | reverse complement strand
CTGCTCAATGACTTCTGGTTGAGAAATGGCCAAAGTCCACATCCTGATGCATCGGCCCACCGCGGGATCGGACTCGCGCGCAGGCACGCGCGGGCGGGAACGATACGCGCGGGAATCCGCCTCGAGCGAAAAGATCACGCCCACCTGCTCGCCGCGCCGCTCGTAGGGATCGGCGTAGGACCCTACTACGCGGGCCGGGGTCGAGTTTTGGCGTCGGCTCTTGAGACTCCGCACGAGGTCGGCCCTCTATGCGTCTCACGGTGTTCACCGCTCTCAACTTGCGCGAACCACGGTGGCCGCGCGGAGAGAGAGGCGATGCCGTCCTGGAGGAAAACGGACATGGACAAGGGACCAGCGGCCGAGCTCAGCGTTCTTCGAAAGATGGCGACGGGCGAGCTGCGCGAACGCTACGCCCGTCTCTTCGGCGAGCCGGCGAAGAGCCACAACCGCGACCACCTCTTCAAGAAGTGCGCCTATCGGCTGCAGGAGCTCGCGTACGGCCCGCTCTCCGAGCGCGCGAAGGCGCAGGCCGCCACGCTCGCGGACGAGGCCGCGATCCGGACGAATGCGCCCATGCAACGGAGGCCGAAGACGCCGGCGACCGCCCGTGACCCGCGGCTCCCCGCGATCGGATCGGTCCTGACGAAGGAGCATCGCGGGAGGACGTACAAGGTGCTCGTGGCCGACGACGGGTTCGAGTTCGAGGGCGCGCGTTACCGCTCCCTCTCGGCGATCGCGAGGAAGATCACCGGGACGGCCTGGAACGGCTTCCTCTTCTTCGGGAACGCGCGAGTCGCAAAGAAGCCAGAGGAGGCGGTGTAGCCCATGGCCCTCGAGAACGGAAGTTCCAAGACGAAGATCCGCTGCGCGATCTACACCCGGAAGTCGACCGACGAAGGACTCGACCAGGACTTCAACTCCCTCGACGCGCAGCGCGAGGCAGCCGAGGCCTACATCCGGAGCCAGCGGCACGAGCGCTGGGTCGGCCTCGGCGACCGCTACGACGATGGCGGCTTCAGCGGCGGGAACATGGAGCGCCCCGCCCTCGCGCGGCTGCTCGCCGACGTCGAGGCGGGGCTCGTGGACAACGTCGTCGTCTACAAGGTAGACCGGCTCTCGCGCTCGCTTCTCGACTTCGCGCGTATCCTCGAGATCTTCGAGAAGCGCGGCGTTTCGTTCGTCTCGGTGACTCAGCAGTTCAACACGGGCACGTCGCTCGGCCGGCTCGTCCTCAACATGCTCCTCAGCTTCGCCCAGTTCGAGCGCGAGATGATCGCCGAGCGGACGCGCGACAAGATGTCCGCCGCGCGCCGGAAGGGGAAGTGGATCGGCGGCAATCTGCTCCTCGGCTACGACCTCGCCGAGAAGGGCGGAAAGCTCGTCGTCAATGAAGCCGAGGCGGCGCAAGTGCGCGAGATCTTCGCCCTCTACCTCCGCGAGGGATCGCTTGTCGCGACGGCCTCGCGGTTGAACGAGCGCGGCTGGCGGACGAAGTCCTGGATGACCCGAGCCGGGACGCGCCGCGAGGGCACCGATTGGACGAAGGAGCACCTTCGGCGGCTCCTCACGAACGAGACGTACGTCGGCCGGATCGCCTTCCAGGGCGAGGTCTACCAGGGGGAGCAGCCGGCGATCGTCGAGGAGAAGATCCTTGCGAGCGTTCGGACCCTCATGACGGAGAACCGGACGGAGGGGGTCGCCCGCGTCCTGAATTCCTTCGGCTATCTGCTCAAGGGGGTCGTCCGATGTGGAGCCTGCGGCTCCTCCATGAGCCCCGCCACGACCTCGAAGCGCGGCGCAGATTACCGGTACTCCGCATGCGTGAAGGCGAAGAAGAGCGGGGTTGCCGCGTGCCCCGTCCGCTCGGTCCCCGCGGACGAACTCGAACGGTTCATCATCGAGCGCGTTCGCCACATGAGCCGGGATCCATCGCTTGTCTCCGACGCCATCAAGAACGCGAAGGCCGTCGCGTCGGCGGGCGTGCCCGCCCTCCGGCAGTAGGAGCGCTCGCTCACCATCGATCTCGAGCGGACGCGGACCGAGGCGCGAACGATCCTCGCCGCGCTCGCGAACCAGGCCGGAGGCGATGGGCGCTTCGCCTGCGAGCACCTCGGCGAGCTCGACAAGCGCGCCGCGCAGATCGAACGCCGCCTCGCGGCGATCCGGGAGGAACTCGCTGACCTCGTGCGGACGACGATCGACGAGAAGGACGCCCACGCAGCACTCTCGCTCTTCGACCCGGTCTGGGACGTCCTCGAGCCGCGGGAGCGGGCGAGGCTCATGCACCTCCTCATCGAGCGCGTCGTGTTCGACGGGCCGAAGGGCGAGATCGCGATCACGTTCTACCCACTCGGCGTGAGGATGCTCGCAGAAGAAGTCGACACCGCCGAAAGGCGGCAGGGAGTTCCAGATCTGGTGGAGGCGCGCTCATGATCCCGGAAAGCAGCGTCACGGTTCGCTTCGCGTTCCATGTCGCGCGGCCCTCGAAGCGGATTCGGATCCGCGATGGGCGGCGCCCGGGACCGTCGCCCGACGGCTCGGTGCCGCGGATCGCGCGCCTCCTCGCGCTCGCGCACCACTACCAGGATCTGCTCGAGCGTCGCGCCGTAGGCGACTACGCGTCGCTCGCGCGCCTGACGGGCGTCACGCGCACGCGGATCACGCAGGTGATGAACCTGCTCTTCCTCGCGCCGGACATCCAGGAGGAGATCCTCTTCATGCCGCGGACCATCAAGGGGGACGATCCGATCAGCGAGCGAACGGTGCGGCCGCTGACCGTCATCGCGAGCTGGGACGACCAGCGGGAGCGGTGGCGAGCGATCGCGCGGCCGAACGCGTCCGAAGCCGCGAGCGGGAGCCGCGAATAGGAGTTGCAGAGGACGCCGGGTGATCAGGACCAAAGACTCGCGATCGACCGGGGCCAGGTCGCGCGGCGGTTCGGGGTGACGCGGACCCGCATCGCCCGGGTGCTCAACCTCGCCTTGCTCGCGCCCGACATCAAAAAGAGGCTCCTCGTTTCGGTTGAGGGTTCCTGGACCGAGCACAGCTTGGGTTGGATCTCTTGAGATGCCGACGTGGAG
>JACQDU010000637.1 GCA_016200955.1 bacterium | reverse complement strand
GCCGGCGTGAGCGCGAGCGGCTGCGACTCCCCCGTCGAGCGCTCGTAGGCGGCGATCCAGACCTGCGACTCCGAGCCCGAGGTCGCGAGAGGCACGTACACGCGCTTCCCGTCCATGAGCGGGCGGCCGACGACGTGCGCGCGAGCGAGCCGGCGCCAGCAGTCCTCGCAGGCCGTCTCGGCCCCCGCGGGCCTCCCGTGTGGCGCGTCCTCGGCCGCTCGCGGCTGCGTGCCCGCGTCGCCGTCCCACCAGAGGAGACGGAACGTGCTCGCGTCGAAGGCGCAGAGCGAGAGGAAACCTCCGCGCACCGACGGATCGGCATCCTCGGAGTCGCTCTTCCGCCCCTTCTCGAGCGCGCTCTCGCGGGCCGGGAGGAGGAAGCTCTCGAAGAAGATCGGCGCCAGGACGAGCTCGCCCTGCGAGGTGACCGTCCCCGGGATCGTGCTCGGGAGAGGCGCGCTCTCGTCGTCGTCCTGCGGCAGCCTCCCCTTGAGCTCGCCCGTGCGCGCGTCGACGGCGAGCAGGCGCGATCCGTCCGACGCGAAGACGAGGTCGCCCACGTGAGCCGCGACCGGCGACTGGGGCGGCCTCCACTCCTTCTTGTCCTCGTCGCGCGGCTCCTTGCGAGTGAAGGCATAGGAGCCGGAGAGGACGAGGCTCGCCTTCTCGGGGAGAGCTCGAGCGCCGCGCGCGGCGCCGCGTTCTCGCGCCAGGCGGTCGCGCAGGGCGCGCAGCTCCCTCGCCTCCTTCTCTCCGCGAGCGCCGTCGGTGGCCGCGAGGCGAGCGAGCGTCTCGTCGAGGCCGTCCGCGTCTCCCTCGACCATGCGGGCCACGGCTTTCCTCGTGAGAGCTCCCCTGGAGAGAGGAGCGGTCTCGCCGGAGCGCAGGCGCTCGAGCTTGCGCGAGAGGCGGTCGAGGCTGGCGGCGCCGAGGTCGTCTCCCGCCTCGAAGGCTCGCTCGGCGAGCTTCCGCGCGATATCCGCCGCGCCCGGCATGAGCGGGTAGCGGCGGATCAGGTGCTCCTCGTCGTCGACGCCGCGGCTTCGCTCGGTCGCGACCGCGTTCGCCTGGGCCTGGGCGAGCTTTCCTCGCAGGTCGGAAGGGAGCGCGAGGACGACCTCGAGCACGGCCGTCCGGAGCGGGAGCAGCCGCGCGTCGTCCGGGGCCGGCTGGACGAGCGCCTCGCCGGGAGGGTTCCGGGCGTCTCCCAGGGACGTCTCGTGCGAGGTCCTCGCGAGGAGCTCCTCGAGTTCCGAGAGGACGCGCGCGTCTCCGGCGAAGGCGGATGCCTTCGCCGCCTGGAGGCGATCGAGGTCGCTCTGCGGAGCCAGCTCGACGTCCGCCGTCGAGCGGAGCGTGGCCTGCTGCGCCCGCGCCCTGGGCTCGTGGAAGACGAGCGCGCACGCGGCGGCCGCGAGGGCCGCCGCCGTCGCGAGCCTCCTCTTCCGGAGCCTTCTCGCGGGAGTGTGCTCGCGCCGCCTCAAGGTCAGCTCGTCTTCTGGACGAGCCGCTCGAAGAACGGGTCGGGCACCGTCGGGTCGACGTGCGCCGGGACCGAGGGGTAGAGCGACTTCAGGTAGCGGTGGAGCGAGATGTTCGTCGGACCGAACCGGTTCGAGTACATGTAGCGCTCGAGGTCGTAGCCCATGCGCCCGGCCGTCTGGTAGCGCTGCTCGGCGTCGCGCTCGAGGGCGCGGTCGATGATCCGCGCGATGTCCTCGGGGACGTTCGGGTTCACGTCGCGGATCGGGTCGATCTTCTGGGAGACGACGCTCTCGAGCGTGACGAGCGTGTCGCCTTCCTCGAAGAGGGCCTGCCCCGAGAGCAGCTCGTAGAGGATGATCCCGAGAGAGAAGACGTCCGAGCGCCCGTCCGTCGGCATGAACTTCGCCTGCTCGGGGCTCATGTAGCGGACCTTCCCGAGGAGGACCTCGCCCTCCTGGTCTCGCATGACGTTCTTCGCCTTCGCGATCCCGAAGTCGGTGAGCTTCACGACGCCGCCGTAAGTCATCATGACGTTGCCCGGGCTCACGTCGCGATGGACGATCCCGAGCGGCTTCTGGTCGTGGCCGAGCTTCGTGTGAGCGTACTCGAGCGCGCGGCACGTGCGGCTCACGATGAACAGGCAGAGCTCGAGCGGAAGGCCGCGCTTGAGCTGCTGGTGCTTGACGATGAAGTCCTCGAGCGTGATCCCGTCTATGAACTCGAGCGACATGTAGTACATCGAGTCCACGCGGCCGAGCTGGTAGATCTGGACGATGTTCTCGTGGATGAGGTCGGCGACGAGCTTCGCCTCGCCTATGAACATCTCGACGAACTCTTTGTCGTTCGTGAGCTCCTCGAGGATGATCTTCAAGGCGATGCGCTTCTCGAAGCCCTCGGCCCCGAGCTGGAGCGCCTCGTAGACGGCGCCCATGCCGCCCTTCGCGACCTCCCGGACGATCCGATAGCGATTCTTGTCGATGATTTCCTGGAAGCGTTCGTCGAGACGGGACAAGAGGATCTCCGGTCAGCCGGCCAGCATAGTGGAGCACGTCGAGTAAAGCAACGCCGGGAAAGCCGACCCTACGGAGGGAGGCCGCAGTGCGGGCACGGCCCG
>JACQDU010000636.1 GCA_016200955.1 bacterium | reverse complement strand
CTGCCAGAGAGTGCTCACCGAGAACGCCTTCGTCGCCGGGCGGTTCTTCCGGCAAGAGCTCGTGGACGCCAAGACCGCGTTCGCGTCGGGCTTCGGCCACGTCCTGCGCCACGAGCTGGCGAACGATCTCCACCGCGCCGTCGATCTCGCGGCCTGGCTGCGGGCGCACAGCGTCGACGACCTCGAGACGCTCCTCCAGGAGATCGACGAGAAGCGCGCTGACGTTCGCCCTCTCCTCGACCGGACCGCGCTCATGGCCGACGTGGCCCGGCTCGAGAAGGGCTGCGGCGGCAAGGCGCTCGAGCAGGTGCGCGAGGCCGTCGAGGAGTCGAGCCTCAAGGGACAGACGCGCGCCGCGGTCCTCGCCCGGCTCGACGCGCTCGTCGCGTTCCTCGGGGAGCCTGAGGCGACGGGATCGCTCGTCGGGCTCCACGTCTCGGAGAAGCTCTCTTACATCGTCAACTATCTCCTCGAACCGAGCCGTGTCGCCGGCATCCGAGAGGGCGTGCCGAGGATCGGGAAGCTCCTCGACCTCCTCGCCGGTCTCTGCTCGAGGCTCGTCACGCTCGAGGCGGCGACGGCCCAGGTCTTCCTCCCGGCGGTGCGCGAGCGCGTCGCTCACGAGAAGCGCACGAAGGGGCTCTACGACTTCTCCGACATGCTCACGATCGTCCGCGACGCGATCTGCACGGGGCCGCAGCGCGCTCTCCTGCTCGAGAGACTGCGCGAGCGCTACCAGCACGCGCTCATCGACGAGTTCCAGGACACGGACGAGGTCCAGTGGCAGATCTTCGAGGAGATCTTCGCGAAGAGCTCGAAGAAGCACGGCCTCTGGGTGATCGGCGACCCGAAGCAGGCGATCTACGGCTGGCGCGGCGCCGACGTCTACGCTTACCTGAGCGCCTGCAATTCGCTCGGCAAGGGCGCGAAACCGATCCCCCTGACGGAGAACTTCCGCTCGACGAAGGCGCTCATCGAGGCCTTCAACGTGATCTTCGACCAGAAGGCGAAGCCGCCCTTCTTCCGGGACAAGATCCGTTACGACGATCCCGTCGAGTGCGGTCGCGAGAAGCTCGTCGCCCAGGACGCGGCGGGGAAGCCCGTTGCCCCGATCCATGTCTTCGACCTCGACGCCCAGAAGATGAGCGCGGACGAGCTTCGTGGGGCGCTCGCGCGGCGAATCGCCGAGGAGATCCGCGTGCTCCTCGACACGGGTCTGTGGCTCGGCGAGGGCAAAGACAAGAAACGGATCGAGGCGAGCGACGTCTACATCCTCACGCGGAGCGGGTGGGAAGGAGAATTCGTCTCGAAGTTCCTTGCCGAGCGGCTCGTACCGTTCGCGTTCTACAAGCAAGAGGGCCTCTTCCAGACCAGCGAGGCCGACGACGTCTATCGCGTCCTCGCCGCGATCGCGGACCCACACGACCGCTCGAAGCGGTCGAAGGCATGGCTCACTCCATTCTTCGGGCTCGAGCTAGAGGAGCTGGCCGCGGGCGATCCACCGGGTGACCACACTCTCTGGCGACATCTCTTTCAATGGGAGAGGCTCGCCGAGCGTGGCGACTTCCGGCGCCTGTTCGCGAGCCTCGTCGAGGACACCGGGCTCGTCCGCCGCGAGATCTTCCTCTCGACGAGCGAGCGGCGGCTCACGAATTACCTGCACATCCTCGAGATCTTGCTCGAGACGGTCAGCCGGAAGCGCGTCGGGATCCGCGAGCTCTCGCACCTCCTTCGCTCCTGGATCAGCGAGGAACAAGCGCCCGAGCGCGAGGACGGAAACGTCCAGCGCCTCGAGAGCGACGCCAAGGCCGTCCAGATCATGACGCTTCACAAGAGCAAGGGGCTCGAGGCGGCCGTCGTCTTCCTGTTCGGGGGCTACACGAACCCGAAGGGGAAGGACCTCTACGTCTATCACGATCGCCCGCAGGAGAAGACGGTGGAGCAGCTCGCGAAGGAGGCGCTCGGGACGGCTTTCTATCACGACCCCGAGGGACGGCGGCTCGTCCACGTCGGGCCGCTCACGCCCGAGGTGCGCGCGCTCGTGATCAACGAGAGCCAAGAGGAGGACCGCCGGCTCCTTTACGTGGGCGTCACGCGTGCCAAGGCGAGGCTCTACTTCCCCGGGTTCTCGCGTGTCCCCGTGCTTGACCCGTCGGGCAAGGTGGTCCTCGACGCCGACGGCGAGCCGCGGACGGTCTGGAACTACGAGTACCTGAACGGCCCCTATGCGCACCTCGCCGAGAGGCTCGACGCGCTCATTCACGACCGGAAGCCGCCCAAGGGCTTCGAGGTCGAGAAGCTGCCCGTCGTCATGGCGCCTGCGATGGCGTCTGGAGCTCCCATGCCGGCGCCCGCGCCGTGGACGCCGCCCGCGGAGCTGCTGTCCGTTCCGGAGGCGAAGGAGATCGAGAAGCGCTGCGACGAGCTCCGCAAGAAGTGCGCGCCGTTGATCGTCACGTCCTACTCCCGCATGAAGAAGGGCTACGTGCCGACCGCGGCCGAGATCGAGGCCGACA
Organism: bacterium; assembly: GCA_016200955.1. Classification (GTDB taxonomy): domain Bacteria; phylum Planctomycetota; class J058; order J058; family JACQDU01; genus JACQDU01. The sequence goes on along the minus strand of JACQDU010000636.1, from coordinate 5,482 downwards.
CGCTCCAGGAAGAGACCGTTCCGGAGACGAGCCCGTCCTCTCCCGAACCGGTTCCCTCGGGTGAGCCGATCGAGGAAGTGCCCCGCGGCGGCGCGAACACGGGCCAGTTCTTCCACGACGTGCTCGAGGTACTTCCATTCGAGAGCCTCGCGGGCGCGCTCCCGTTCGACGCGTGGCGCGAGCGCGAGGACGTGAAGCCTCTATTCGAGAGAGCCATGAGCCGCCGCGGGATCCCGGAGCGGCAGCTCGTGGGAGCACAGCGGATGGTCTTCCACACGCTCACGAAGAGACTCGTCCTCGGCTCCCTGACGCTCGAGAGCGGCCTCGCGCCCTGCACGAAGAACCTCCGCGAGCTCGAGTTCGCTTACCCGATCCCCGAGGAGGCGCACCTCGCCCTCGCCGAGGGCGGCCCCTTCCCGATCGAGAAGGGTTGGCTGCGCGGGTTCATCGACTTCATCTTCGAGCACAAGGGGCGCTCTTACCTCCTCGACTGGAAGACCGACACGCTCGACGACTACGGCCCCGAGTCCGTGGCCGCTCACGTCCGCGAGAGCTACTGGATCCAGGTCCAGGTCTACACGCTCGCGCTCGCGCGCATGCTCAAGCTCACGGGCGCGGCGGACCACGAGGCGAAGTTCGGCGGAGTCCTCTATTGCTTCCTGAGAGGAATGCGACCGGAGGAAGCGCCAGAGATCGGAGTCTTCTTCGAGCGTGCCGACTGGGCAGGGATCAAGAAGCTCGAGCGCGAGCTCGTCGCGTTCGAGTACCGGTGAGAACCATGCGAGCTTCGTTGAGCCGAGTCACGCCGTTCGGGGTCGCTCGTCAGGCCTTCGCCCCGGCGACGCCGCTCGAAGCCTGGCTCGAGCGCGTCGCCGCCGCCACGACGCGGAGCTTCGATCTCGGCCCGGAGCACGCATGGCTCGCGTGGGAGAGCACGGGCTGGGAGCCGGCGCTCGAGGAGTCCGCGAGGAAGGCGCTCTTCCTGGTCGTCCTTGCGTCGCTCGTGACCCAGGGGCGCGGGAGCACGCGCATGCCGCTTCTGGGGGACGCGGGGAGAGCCTACGTTCGGAGCGTCCTCGAGGGAGTCCTCGTGGGCGACGACGCGCCCACGATCGACGCTCAGGTCGAGGAGATCGAGAAGCTCGCGCCGACCCTCGGTGCTCCGGGGGACCGGAGGCCTTTCCTCGTCGAGGGAGACTTCTTCTACCACCAGAAGCTTCACCGCTCGGAGAGGCTCTTCGCCGAGTCGCTCGTCGAACGCTTGACCCAGAAGCCGGCGCCGGCGTTCGCGGAGAAGGACGCCGCGGAGGCGCTCGGGGCAGTCCTCGCGAAGCCGGCGCTCGCACCGGCGGGGCCGGTCCAGCTCTCCCCGGAGCAGCAGCTCGCCGTCCTCACGGCGCTCTTCCAGCCGCTGACGGTGGTCTCGGGAGGGCCGGGCACGGGCAAGACGTCGATCGTCGTCTCGATCCTGCGCGTGCTCGTGCGACTTGGCGTGCCGCCCGAGGAGATAGCGCTTGCGGCGCCGACGGGCAAGGCGGCCCAGCGCATGGGCGAGTCGATCGCGAGGTTGCTCGGGAGCGTGAAGGAACTCGAGGAAGGCGATCGCCCGCTCCTCGAGCACGGGCCGCAGCCGCAGACGATCCACAAGCTCCTCGGGGCCTCGGCTGACGGGAGCCGCATGAAGCACCACGAGGGGAACCGTCTCGAGCAGCGCGTCCTCATCGTGGACGAGGCGTCCATGATCGACATGAGTCTCATGGAGAAACTCGTCCGGGCCGCGGGTGCTGGGGCGAGGCTCGTGCTTCTTGGCGACGCACGTCAGCTCCCGTCGGTCGGGGCCGGAGCGGTGCTCCGCGATCTGATCCCGGAAGGCTCGGCAGCGGACACGCCGTGGCGGACGCTTGTCCGCGGGGTGCTGCCGGCGGTGGGGCCGGGGGACCACCCGCTCGCGCGGAATGCCGTGCGGCTCACGCGGAACTACCGCATGAACCCGAAAGACCCGGCGGGGCTTGCGATCCTCGAGCTGGCGAAGTGGATCAGTCCCGACGGAACAGGTGCGCGACCTCCGCTCGAGGACGTCCTCGTGGTGCGCGAGTCCGTGGCGAAGGTCGAGTTCGAGCGGGCCGAGGCCGTCTTCGACTCCGGCCCGAAGGCGCTCCGCGCGTTCCTCGAGCGGTGGTACGCCGAGCGGATCGCCAGCCTGCCGGGTTTCGACGGGCTCCTCGACAAAACCTATCGTGCCGAGAAGGGAATCTTCGGCGACGAGGCGACGGCCGCTCTGAGTGAGCTCTTCGCCCACTTCGAGAGCACGCGCGTGCTTTGCTTGACGAGGGTCTACCGGACGGGCGCCGTCGCCGTGAACGCAGCGCTCCGGGCGTTCCACTTCGCTCATCGGAAGAGCTCGACCAAGCACGAGTTCACGGCCGGCGAGCCGGTTCTGATGCTGTCGAACGACTACGACAAGGGGATCTGGAACGGCGACCAAGGGATCGCGCTCTGGGTCTCCGAGGACGGCGCAAAGCCGCGGCTATCGGCTCTGTTCCGTCGCGGAGGAGCCGGGTTCGTGGGGTTCCCGGTCGAGCTACTGCGCGGGCAGCTCGAGCACTGCTTCGCGATGACGGTCCACAAGTGTCAGGGCTCCGAGTTCGAACGCGTGGTGGTCGTCCTCCCCGAGCTGGACGGCCCCCTCCTCACGAGGGAGATCCTCTACACGGCGGTCACGCGCACGCGCCGATCCGTCCTCGTCCTGGGTGCCCGCGAGATGCTCGAGGCGGGCGCGCAACGGACTCTCCTGCGCTTCTCGGGGGTCGGCGAACGGCTCGCCGCGAAGAACGCGCCCCCGAGCCGTTGATCGGACCCGCGCACGAGCTACTCCACGTCTCGCCCGGTCAACACCGATTCGAGGTGGTCGCTCTCCGCGGCGAGCGTGCGCACGTAGAGCTGAAGCTCCTAGGCGGTGAGGCCGACCTTCGGGACCCAACACTCCCCCACGAGCCGGCCGCGACGGTCGATGCGGAATCCGGCCAGCGCGAGCATCCGGTTTCGAGACCACGCGTGCAGGGCGATGTTCGGCGTCGACTGCACGACGGCCTGACGGACGACGACTCCCGTCAGCTGGTAACAGTCGTCGGCGTCCTCGACCGAGATCCGATGACCCCGGCCGTTCCGTAGGCTGACGACCACCTGATCGCCTTCGATGTGCAGGTCGTCGGCTCGGCAGAGCGCCCGCAGCTCAGGCGTCATCGTGCGATTCCCTCTCGAGCTCAGCCCGGAAGCTCTCGAGCGCGTCGTCCGCCTCGACGGGCTGGTCCTCTCTCAGGTCGTCGGCCTGACGGCAAACTCGCCGTAGGAGCGCGGCGACTCGCGAAGCGTCCGTGGCGGGAGCATCGCCGAGGAGAACATCGCCCTCGACCGTGAGGTCGTAGCTCCGATCGTCCTTCGTTAGGACGGCTCCGATGCGAGCCCCTTGGCGCGCGACGGCGTCGGCAAGCGTCGTCTCGGCCGCTTCCAGCCCCACCGCGCCCAGAGGGCTCACGCAGCGGACGAGCGGACGCGCGCCGACGGACTGAAGGCGGAGCGTGAATGGGATCTTTCTCGGACCGATTCGAACGGTTCCGAGGAGGACCCCGGGGGGCGCGTCGTCTTCCCACATCACGTCGAGATCCGGCAGCTCGCCCTGCGCGAGCGCGGAGAAGCGCTCGACCGTGGCTCCGGCGAGGTCCCGGCTCGCCGCCAGGCGACGGACTTCACCTCGGAGCAGCTCCGGGACGACAGGAAAGGCGGTGCGCAGTGGATCGGTGTCGCGCGGCTTCGGCGCGACGCGCGGTCCGCGGGCGAATTCTTGCCGCGAGTCCAGCTTTCGCTCGCCCTCGCCGATCGTGCCCAACCCCTCGTGGGTCAGTCGCAAGAAGGCGTCCATCCGCTCAAGAACGCGTTCCACCTGGAGCTTCTCGATCGTGTCCTCGAGATGCGGAAAGAAGACCTGGAGCATGTCTTCGCCGCCCAGTGGGCTGCTCTTCCTTTCGAGACGTCGCTCAGTGTGCGATCGAACTCGATCGATGCGACCGATGCGCTGCTCCATGGACGAGGGCGTCCACGAGATGCCGTAGTGGTGCACCGACGAGCAGAACGTATGCAGGTCCTCTCCCTCCTGGAGGAGATCGGTCGTGACGAGGACGAGAGGGTAGCCCGGCATGCGGAATTGTTTCACAAGGGTCTGATTGACTTGGCCGGACATTCCACCGACGGGTTGCTGCTCCCCGAGTAGTTGGCCGAATGTCTTGGCTGTCTCGGCGAGGGACTTGCCATGGGCGTCCGGAGCGTTCACGTCGATCACGAGTTCGAAATGCTCCGCGAGATCGGCCAGCTCGTCGAACGCGCCCCACTCACGTGTCGGGCGCGGCGTATCCATCTGCCCCTCGAGAAGGTCCAAGTACTCTACGATCCGGTTGAGCTCAGTATCCGTCTTCTCGTCCTCCGCCACTTCTTGTTTGCGGAGCTCCAGGCTGCCGAGCCGGCGGATGGTCATGACGTAGAGGTCGACCAAAGCGTGACCTAGACGCGCGGTAGCGGCGAGAAGCTGAGCGCGGAGCTCCCGCTCCCGGAACGCAACTCGCAGGTCTTCCGTTCGTGGGCGTGGCCATAGGCGCGCTTCCAATTTGGGACGCGAGCGGATCTCAGTGAAGAATGTTCGCAAATCGAGCCAGTTTCCAATCTCAGGTGCTTCGTGCGCGTGGGCACTTCGACGCGAGGACGCGAATCGCTCGTGCCACATGATGCTTGCGCGCTGTTGATAGGGGCCCGGGTGCGCTCGAAGTATGTCGATTGCCGCTGCCTGAACGGCCTCGAACCGGTCGGCACGCGCGGGCTTCTTGGCGCGCGAGAGGAATTGCGTCGAGCGCTCGCGAAGTTCGTTTCGAAGTCCCGAGGGGTTGAGGGAGAGGACCTGGGACAGTGTCGTCTCCACCTCGCCCGGGGCAACGCCGAGGAGATCGGCCACGTGGTTCCGCTCGAAGAAGGTCGCCAGCGTGGCCCCGCGCTGGATGAAACGCTGCTGGATGTTCGCGCCACTGACGACGCCTCGCGGCCCCTCCCCTCGGAAGAACCAGGCGAAGAACGTATCCGTCCCTCCCTGATCGCGGTTCTCGACGGGGGTGTCGGCATCGATCCGCTTGCGATCTTCCTTTGTGCCCCGCTCGACCTTCTCGCCTTCGTACTTCTGGACCTCGCGCTCGAACCGCTCGCGCGTCCCTTCGGGGAGCTCACGACGCAAACGCGAGAGAAGCCAGGCGTCGTACCGTTCATCGAGCTTCCGCTTCAGCTCCTTGACCGAGGCGACGCGCCGCACGAAGACTAACGCTTTCTCACTGTAAGCGTCCGGTAGAGCCGTGGGTGGTGAGCCTCGATCGTGGTGCGCGGGAGCCGGCGTTCGTGCCGATGATGATGTGGCATGGGGAAGCGGGCGGCGATCTACGCCAGGGTG
>JACQDU010000648.1 GCA_016200955.1 bacterium | reverse complement strand
CCTTCGCCGCCGCGAGCTTCCTCGCCTCCGAGAACGGCGCCGCCACGTGGAAGCCCATGAAGGCGACCGCGAGCACGAGCAGCACGAGGAGCAGCGTCGTCAGCCGGCGCATGCGCACCGTCTTCGCCGTCCGGAAGAGAACCGCGGAGGCGCGGAGAGCGCAGAGAACGCGCAGAGCGGTCCTCCGCGCGTCCTCTGCATCCTCGGCGCCTCCGCGGTGTTCTTTTTCTCTTCCACTATCTGTTGAGAGTGAAGGAGGCGTCGAGCGCCTTCGTGATCCTCGTGTTGAGCTCGTCCAGGTGAGCGGCCGAGTAAGCGTCGAGCTTCTTCGAGAGAGCCGCCGCGATCTTGCCGTTGAGAGTCTTGAGCCGGTAGCGGACGAGCGTCCGCGCGAGCTGGGGCGTCGGGCCATCGCGCTCGAGCGCGATGTTGATGAGCGTCCTCGCGTGGGCGAGCTGGAGGTTCCGGCGGATCGTGGAGACGAACGGCTTCCTCACGGTCCACTCGGCGTTCTCCTTGCGGTCCAGCTCGGAGAAGATCGCGCCGTCGAGCGTCTCGAAGAGCTCGGCGAGCGTGAACGAGTCCTCGTTCTCGGGGATCTTCGCCTCGTGGTTCGCGAGGCGCTCGAGCGTCTCGGGGTTCGTGAGCTGGAACAAGGACCACTCCTGCGTCGAGAGGATCCGGTCGTAGATCGGGTAAGTCGGGGCCTGCCTCCAGTCGTCGGAGCCCCAGTGGCTCCAGCGGCCGACCGCGAGCTTCCGGAGCAGCTCGGGCGCGAACCTGTAGTTCTCGTCGGAGAAGACGCGCTCGCAGACGAACTTGAGCGCCTCTCGCTGCTTCTTCGCCTCGACGATCACGACGGGGTCCTTCTCGTTCGGGTCGCCCTTGTGGTCGCGGTGCAGGTACTCGCCGCCCACGAAGCGCGAGGCGAGGAGGCCCGAGTGGCCGTAGTCGAAGAGCACCATGTCGAAGCCGCGCCGGGCGTCCTGGTAGCCCTCGCCCTTCTCGACGACGCGGTCGATCAGGTCCTTCCATAGAGTGCTCGCGATCTTCATGCGCTGGTCGGCGAACTCGAGCGGGTCGGCTCCAAGGTCCCAGCGGTTCACGAGAGGATCGGGCCCGACCGTGTCCTCGTCCGTCGCGTAAGCGAGGCCGTTCTCCTCGACGCGCGAGGCGATCGCCTTCAGGTCGTTCTCCTGCGCGCCGTCGCGGTAGCCGTACTCGATCGCCCAGTAGTCGTAGGGACCGATCGTGGTCGGCGCGAACTTGCCCTGGGGGACGTCCTTGGACGGCCGGACGTTCACGGCGTTGTAGTCCATGACGGAGCCCGAGGTCGCGTCCGGCCCATCCTTCGAGTTGATCTCGGAGAGAGGCCGCCAGGAGCTCGCCTTGAAGTTGTGGCGCAGGCCGAGCGTGTGCCCGACCTCGTGCATGACCGTCTCCTTCAAGACCTGGTTGATGAAGTCCTCGGGGAACTCCTTCTTCCCGGGAGCGGGGACCGCGGGCACGGGGCCGGCCACGGGGTTGTCGAATCCGGCGAGGCCCGCGAGCGCGGAGAAGGCAAGCTCGTGCGTGAGCCCCTCGCCGAACTGGCAGTCCACGAGAGCGTCGTGCCCGGGGAGGTCCTGAAGGTCCTGCTCGAAGGCGCTCTCGGGCGCCTTCTCTCCCGCCGTCATGTGAGCGAAGGGATACCGCTCGGGGTTCTTCTGGAGGAGGTCCTGCATGCGCGGGCTGAACAGCTTCCCGGGGCCCGTCCGGATCTTGAAGTCGTAATCTCGCAGGTAATAGCGGGCCATCGAGTCGTCGAAGATGATGTCCGCGTCGAGGATCTGGCCCGTGTAGGGGTTCACGCGCGAGGGCCCCATGGCGAACGCCTGCTCGCTCGTGATCCAACGGAAGAAGTTGTAGCGAACGTCCTCGGGGTCGAAGTCCTTGAACTCGTTGTCCTCGGTCTGTTGCCGGACGACGATCGCTCCGGTGAAGCCGCACTTCTCGAATGCCTTGTTCCACTCGAGGATCCCGTCGGCGACGGCCTTCCGGTAGCGGAAGGGGACCGTCTTCTCGATGTAGAAGACGATCGGCTTCTTCGGGGGAGAAATGGCGAGCGCGGGGTCCGCCTTCTTGAGCTGCCAGCGGTGGATCAAGCGCACGAAGCGATCGCCCGAGGCGTGGTCGTCGGTGAAGTCCTTGTGGGCCGACAGGAAGTAGCCGATCCGGTCGTCGGCCTTGCGAACCTCGTAGTCGTCCGAGCGCGGGTCGGGGAGCTGGGAGAGGCTG
>JACQDU010000647.1 GCA_016200955.1 bacterium | reverse complement strand
TAGGTCCAGCCCGGCCTGAGGACGCCCGAGCCGATCGCTTCCTTCTTGGCCTTCTCGAAGAGCGGGCGGGCCGTCTCGTCCTCGAACTTCTTGCGCTCCTCGAAGGTCTGCTTCCCTCGCCTCATCTTCCACTGGCCCCGGATCACGGTGAGGGGGTTGATCCACGAGAAGATCTCGGCGAGCGGCGCGGGGTCTCGCTCGACCCTCGCGCCCCAGAAAGGAGGCGAGGGAGGCTCCACGGGGAGGACCGGCTTGAGCTCGATCTCCGCCTCGCCACCGTTTCCCGACGCGCTCTCGCTCGGAGCGACGCGAGGCTTCGTCTGCCTCTCCTGCTCGCGGGAGGCGCGCGAGACGTCCTCGGGGTCGCGGCCCTTCGCGAGCGCCTCGACGAGGCGCAGGCCCTCGAAGGCGTCCTTGGCGTAGAAGACGCGTCCGCGATAGATCGCGCGCAGGTCTTCCTCGACGTAACGCCGGTTGAGCGCCGCTCCTCCGAGGATCACGTCCGGCGTGAGGCCGCGGCGGTTCAACTCCTCGAGGTTCTCTCTCATGATCACGGTCGATTTCACGAGGAGACCGGACATGCCGAGCGCGAGCACGTGAGCCTTCTCCGCGGCCTCGAGCATCTGGTCGAGGCCGATCTTGATCCCGAGGTTCACGACGCCGTAACCGTTGTTCGAGAGGATGATCTCGACCAGGTTCTTCCCGATGTCGTGCACGTCGCCCTTGACCGTCGCGAGGACGATCGTCCCGAGGGTCTGCCCGGCCTTCTTCTCCATCTTCGGCTCGAGGTAAGAGACGGCCGCCTTCATGACCTCGGCCGACTGGAGCACGAAGGGGAGCTGCATCTCTCCCTTGCCGAAGAGCTCTCCCACGACGCGCATGCCGTCGAGGAGGAATTTGTTGATGATGTCGAGAGGAGAGTGCTTCGCGAGAGCGAGGTCGAGGTCGGCCTCGAGGCCGGACTTCTCGCCGTCGATGATCCTCCGCGCGAGCCTCTCCTCGACCGGAAGAGTCGACTTCGCCGGGCCCGAGGCCTTCTTCTTCTCCCGCTTCGCGAAGAGCGCGAGGAGATCCTGGAGCGGATCCGACTTCGAGCGGTCGTCGAAGACGAGCCGGCGGCACGCCTCGCGCACCTCGGGCTCGATGCGAGCGAGCGGCATGATCTTGGAAGCGTGCACGATCGCCGCATCGAGGCCCGCCTCGATCGCGTAGTGCAAGAAGACGGAGTTCAGCGCGACGCGCGCCTCGGGGTCGATCCCGAACGAGACGTTCGAGATCCCGAGGATCGTCTTCACTCCCGGTAGCTCGCGCTTGATCCGCCGGATCGCGTCGATGGTCTGGATCCCCGCGCGCCTCTGCTCCTCCATGCCCGTCGTGATCGGGAAAGTGAGCGTGTCGAAGACGAGGTCCGTCGCCCGGAGGCCGTTCGCGACGGCGATGTCGTGGATCCTGTGAGCGACCTCGAGCTTCCAGTCGGTCGTCGTCGCCTGGCCCTTCTCGTCGATCATGAGCCCGACGCACGCCGCGCCGAAACGCTTCGCGAGCTTGACCTTCTTCACGAGGGTCTCGACGCCTGCCTCGAGGTTGATCGAGTTCAGGATCGGCCGGCCGGGGATCAGCTTGAACGCTTCCTCGGCCACCGGGAACTCGGTCGTGTCGATGCACAGAGGAGCCTGCGAGAGCCCGCGCAGCTTGGGAACGAAGACTCGGGCGTCCTGGACCTCGTTGCGGCCGACGAAGGCGAGCATGACATCGAGGACGTGAGCGCCTTCCTTCATCTGCTCGCGCGCCATGGCGAGCATGGTGTCCCAGTCCTCGCGGCCGAGCGCGTCCTTGAACTTCTTCGAGCCCGTCGCGTTGAGCCGCTCTCCCACGATGAGGGGCGGCGGCTCCTGCCTGAGCGTCACGGCCTGGAAGAGGCTCGCGGCCGAAGGCTCCCAGCGAGGGGTGCGAGCCCTCGGCGCTCGAACGCCCACGGCCTTCACGAGAGCGGCTATGTGCTCTCCTCCGGTGCCGCAGCAGCCGCCGACGATCCCGACGCCGAAGTCGCGAACGAACTCTCCCAGCTTCGCCGCGAACTCCTCGGCTCCGAGAGGGAAGACCGTCTTCTTGCCCTCGAGCCGCGGGAGCCCGGCGTTCGGAAGGCACGAGACGGGGCGCGAGCTCGCCTGACAGAGAGCGCGGATGTGCTCCGCCATGAGGTCGGGGCCCGTCCCGCAGTTCATGCCGACGGCCCAGACCTCCTCGTACGGCTCGATCGTGGCGTAAGCGGAGAGCACGTCCGAGCCCATGAGCATCGAGCCCGAGCCCATGGCCTCGATCGTGACCTGCACGATCACGGGAACGCGCACGCCGTCTCTCTCGAAGACGCGTCGCGCCGCGTGGATCGCGGACTTCAGCGTGAGCAGATCGTTCTGCGTCTCGATCTGGAGGCAGTCCACTCCGCCGCGCACGAGGCCGGTGATCTGCTCGGCGTAGCTCGCCTCCGCCTCGTCCCACGAGATGTGCGACGGCGAGCCCGGAGCCATGGAGAGAAGGCGGTTCCCGGGCCCGATCGAGCCCGAGACGAACCGCGGCCTCCCGTCCTGCTTCTCGAACTCCTCGCAGACGCCGCGCGCGACCGTCGCGGCGCGCTCGTTGATCTCCACGAGGCGATTCGAGAGCCCGAACTCACGGAGAGAGTAGTTCGCGTTGAACGTGTTCGTCTCGACGACGTCGGCTCCCGCCTCGAAGTAGCGCCGATGGATCCCCGCGATCGCGGAAGGGTGAGAGAAGTTGAGCGACTCCGGGCAGTCCGGGACGCCCCATTCGGAGACGGGGATCCCGAGCGCGAAGATCTGGACTCCCATCGAGCCGTCGAAGAACACGACGCGCTCCCGCGCGAGCTCCATGAGGCGGCGCGACCGCTCGGGGATCGAGCGGTCGTCCTCGCCGAGAGCGCGCGTTGGCACGCTCGGCCCAGGAGCTGTCGTGGCTTCGGTCACGCGGTGATTCTATAGGAGGAGAAGACGCAGAGCACGGTCGAACTCGTTCCCGAAGGCGCGAGGCCGCCCCGAGAGAGTACGCACGCTCCCTGTGCCGGCAATGGAAGGCGCCGACCGAACACGCCCGAGCGATGCTCGGGGTCCAGGGGGAATGCGGGGGGGCATCCCCCCGCAAATGGTGAATCTTGTCGCTCAATCCGGCTCCGGCTCATCGGCGAGAGAGACCTGGTTCGGCGGCGAGCCCGGCTTCTTGAGCGTGTAGATGCTCCCCTTGCCCTTCCCCTGCACGTCGAGGAGGTCGCGCGCGAGGAGCTCCTTGATGTCGCGCCAGCCGGTGGACTTCGAGACCTGCATGATCTCGTAGTAGTCGCGGTTGCGGATCGAGCCGTAAGCCTTCAGGTGATCGACGAGCCGCTTCTGGCGGTCGTTCAGGTCGTAGTAGTAGCGGTCCGCGCCCGCCGCGGCAGGCGGACCCGTCGAAACGGGAGCTCCCGCGGAAGGCGCGGGCTTGGCGATCGAGTCCGCGGGCGAGGGATCCCCGGAGAGCGTGCGATGTCCCGGCCCCTCGAAGGCCGCATCGAGGATCACGCTCTCGCGCGTGATCGTCTCTCCCTCGGAGATGATCTTCGCCCGCTCGACGACGTTCTTGAGCTCTCGGATGTTGCCGGGCCAGTTGTAGCGCATCATCATCTGCATGGCCTCGGCGTCGAAGTGCTTCCTCAGGACGCCCTTTTCCTCGTCGAGGAAGTGGTCCATGAGGAGAGGCAAGTCCTCCTTGCGCTCGCGCAGGGGAGGGAGCTCGACCTTGACGACGTTCAGGCGGTAGTAGAGGTCCTCGCGGAAGCGGCCTTCCTCGACGAGGCGCTTCAGGTCCTTGTTCGACGCGCTGATGATCCGCACGTCGATCTTGATCGTCTCCTTGCCTCCGACGCGGCGGATCTCGCCCTCCTGCAGGACGCGCAGGAGCTTCTTCTGCATGGAGAGAGACATGTCGCCGACCTCGTCCAGGAAGAGCGAGCCGCCCGAGGCCAGCTCGAAGAGGCCCTTCTTGTCTCCCTGCGCTCCCGTGAACGAGCCCTTCATGTAGCCGAACAGCTCGCTCTCGAGGAGCGTCTCGGACATGGCGGCGCAGTTCTCGGCGACGTAGCGGCCCTTCTTGCGCGGGCCGTTGTAGTGGATCGCCTTCGCGACGAGCTCCTTCCCCGTGCCGGACTCTCCGTGGATGAAGACGGGGACGCTCGTCTCGCAGATCCGGTCGAGGAGCTTGAACAGCTCCTGCATCTTCCCGGTCTTGCCGATGATCTGGTCGTAGTTGTATTTCAGCTCGATCTGCTTCGTGCGGTCGGCGAGCTCGACGCGCACGTCCTCGAGCTCTCGCACGGCGGTCTGGAGCTTGGCCTCGAGCTGCTTCGCGAGCTCGCCCACCTTCTTGTAGAGGCGCGCGTTCTCGATCGAGACGGCGACCTGACGCGCGATCGTGTCGAAGAAGGCGAGCGCGCTCTCGTCGAACTCCTCGCCCTTCCGGCGGCTGTCCACGTAGATCGCGCCGAACGTGCGCCTCGCCTGGTGGTGAGGGTCCACGATCGTGAGAGGGACGCACATGACGGCGTGGATCGAGAGCTCGCCGATCGACTTCGACATGGGCCCGCCGCCGCCATCGGTGCGAGCTTCGCGCACGGGCTGGTCGCTCTCGATCACCCGCTCGACCACGGAGCGCGAGAAGTCGCGGGCGGCGATATCCTGCTTGTTCACGTCGCGCGCGACGCGCGTCTCGAGGTTCCCGGCCTCGTCCTTCAGGAGGAGGATGCCTCGCTCGGCCTGCGTTATGTCCACGATCGAGTCGATC
>JACQDU010000646.1 GCA_016200955.1 bacterium | reverse complement strand
GCCCCTCCTCGGTCACCACGACGACGCTCTCGGGTAGGCCCGCCCTCTCTTCTTCTCGCACGGCCGCCTCGAAAGCGCGGCTCCCGAGAGGAGCGAACCGGAATGCCCCGGCGCGATCCTCGGCGAGCACGAATCGCACGAACCCGTGGCAGAGCCCGCAGCCCCCATCGAAGAAGATGCGCTCGACCGCACTCGCCTTACTCGCCGGCACCCACGCCGGATCGAACGTGAACAGGTGGAGGACGATCATCCCCAGGCTCAGGTCGGCGAAGTCGACGAGCGCGAGCAACGCCAGGTGGAGGGCGAGCATCGTTCCCCAGAGCCAAGGCCGCACGCGCTTCACGAGCGCGAGCGGCGCGAAGAAGAGCTCGAGCCCGAGAGTCGCGAACGTCGCGGCCTTCAGGAGAGCGGGTGGAAGCCCGAGGAGCACCTCTCGCCCGAGGCCCGGCCGTGCGAGCGGACAATCGAGCACGCGCGCGAGAGCGCTCCCGTCGAGCCAGGAAGGGCTCGCGAGCTTCGTGCACCCGCTGTAGCTGTAGGCGAGCGCCATGACGATCCAGGCCGCTCCATGGATCGCCTCGGGCATGCGCCACCCGCCTCCCGGGTCCACGCGCTCTCGTGCCTCGAGCGAGCCGAAGGGCGCTCGCGGCAGGCACGCGTGCGCGAGGAGGATCCAGCCCACGAAAGGAATGCTCGGGTTCGCTATGAGCGGGTTGCGTCCGAACAGGCACGCCCAGAGATACCAGAGGAGGATCGCCGCGAACCGGTCACGCGCTCCGAGAGCGAGGGCGATCGAGAGCCCCGCTCCGGACGAGAAGCGCCGCGACGAACCACGGTGAGTCGGCGACCGCCAGGACGTTCGGAAAGACGTACGCGAGCGGGCTAGAGCTGGCACAGGGGAGAGCACCCCGGTTCGAGAAGACCTCCTCGCCCCACGGAACCAGCGCCGCGAAATGGAAGAACAGGTAGGCCCCGAGGATCGCGCGGAAGGCGCTGTATTGCCCTCCTGTACGCGCGGCGTTCCGGCGTCAGCCATGAAGGACGCGAGCGACTCTCCTTAGGCGGCGCTTAGAGCCCGCAGCCGCGAGTGATTGCCTGCGCGAGTCGCATCTCCTCCGAGGCGTTGATCGTGTGCGTCGCTGCACGACATTCTGCCTTTCCTGGAACCCTCCCCCAAGCCGCCGTCCCTCGGCGTGAGCCGCCAACCACCCACCATCGGAGGAGACGAATGAAGACATCCGAGAAGCGCCTGTCGATGGCGCTCGGTGCTCTCGTGGCACTCACGGGAGCGGTCTCGATATACGCGGAGGAAGGGAAGCCCCCGCTCGCGCCGATCCAGTTCGGCAGCGAGCGCTGGCTCCTCCACCTCGCGACCGACAAGCCGCTTTACCGCCCGGGCGAGACGGTCTACGCACGAGGAGCGCTCCTCGATGCGTTCACGCGGGCCCCGGCGCCCTGGGCGCTCACCGGGCAGCCGACGCCGGTCGCGCGGCCGAGCTTCCAGGTCCGCGGGCCCTCGGGAGCGGTCGTCTTCCAGGGAGTTTGCCCCGCGAACGGAGGAGTCGCGGCCTTCGCGTGGACGATCCCTCACGAGCTTCCGGGCGGCGAGTACAAGCTCGTCGCGCGCTTCCCGTGGGACGGGCTCCCCGAGACCGAGGTCTCGTTCGACGTGAGGAGCTACCGCGTCCCTCGCCTGAAGACGGAGCTCGACTTCGCGAAGAAAGCCTACGGCCCGGGCGAGCTCGTCTCCGCGACGCTCAAGGCCGTGCGCGCCGAGGGCGGGATCCCGCTCGGAGCGAGCGCGACCGCGGTCGCGACCGTCGATGGAGCCGAGGTCTTCCGGAAGGAGATCGCGCTCGATGCGAGCGGGAGTTGCTCGGTGTCCTTCCCTCTCCCGAGGAGGATCCAGGACGGTGAAGGCACCCTCGCGCTCGTCGTGCGAGACGGGGGAGTCCAGGAGACGGCGGCGAAGACGATCCCGATCGTCATGAACCGCGTGAAGGTCGAGTGCTACCCCGAGGGCGGCGACCTCGTGCAGGGCCTCGAGACGCGCCTCTACTTCGAGGCGCGCACTCCCAAGGGCAAGCCCGCCGACATCGCCTGCCGGATCGTCTGCCCGCAGGACGGCAGCACCGTCGCCCGGTTCCGCTCGGAGCACGAGGGCCGCGGCAGGGTCGCGTTCACGCCGTCTCTCGCCGGGCGAGCTTACGTGCTCGTCCTCGACGAGCCCGCCGGATGCAACGACGCGATCGCTCTCCCCGAGGTCGCCTCGACCGGCTTCGTGCTCGGCTCGAGCGAGGGGGCGTCTTCGGCCGCGGATCCCGTGCGCCTGCGCGTCGCCTCGACGATCGCCGGCAAGGTGCGCGTCTCCCTCTCGGTGCGCGACCGCGAGGTCGCTTCTTACCCGATCGAGCTCGAGGAGAAGAAGGCGCAGGACGTGGTCCTCACGCCTCCCGCGAGCGCGGATGGCGTCCTCCGCGCGACGCTCTTCGACGACGACGGCATCCCGCGAGCGGAGCGGCTCATCTTCAGGAAGCCGACACGCGCGCTCAAGGTCGAGCTCGAGGCGACTCCCTCCCGCGGCGCGCTCCGCGATCACGTGAGCGTGACCGTGAGGACGCGTGACTCCTCCGGGCGGCTCGTCCCGGCCCTCGTGACCCTCTCGGCCGTGGACGACGCCGTCCTCGAGACGATCGAGCGCCGCGAGCGCGCTCCTCGCTTGCCGGTCCAGGCTCTCCTCGGCAGCGAGGTCAAGGAGCTCGCCGACTCCCAGGTCTACCTCGAGGAAGGGAAGGCGGCCGCGAGCAAGGTCGACCTCCTCCTCGGGACGCAGGGCTGGCGCCGCTTCGCCTTCCAGGACCCGGCGGCCTTCCTCGCCGCGAACGGCCCCGCGGCCGCGCGAGCTCTCGCCGTCGCGCTCAGGCAGGAGAACGCCGCGAACGTCCCGGGCGACCTCGCCGCGGACGAGTCCCGCCGCCCCATGGGGAAGGCGCCGCGTCGCGACGACGGCCGTCCCGTTCGCGCCCTGGCCGCCGGCAAGCGAGAGGCCGCACCCGGCCCCGCCACGAGCAGGAAGGCGAAGGAAGCCCAGGCCGCCGGCGCTCCCGCTCCGTTCGCGGCCCGGGCGAGGATGAAGGACTCGGCCAAGCTGCGCGCCGCGTACGCGGGAGACGAGCTGGAGGCGGAGCTGGCCTACGTCGAGATCCCCGTGGTCCGCGAGTACGCTCACAGGGCCACGGCGCCTCTCGAGGACGGGCGCACGGACTTCACCGAGACCGTCTACTGGAACGCCGGGCTCACGACGAACGAGAAGGGCGAGGCGACCGTCTCGTTCGACCTCTCGGACTCCGTGACGACGTTCCGCCTCCGCGCCGACGCCGTCTCCCGGGACGGCTCCCTCGGCGAGGGCGACGCGACGATCGAGGCTCGCCGGCCGTTCTACGTCGAGCCGAAGCTCCCGCTCGAGGTGACGGCGGGCGACGTGATCGAGGCGCCCCTCGCTCTCGTGAACGGGACGCAGCAGCAATGCACGCCCGAGATCGAGCTCAGGCTCGGCTCTCTCCTGACCTCCCGCGGCGACGTGAAGACGTTCGTCCTGGGAGCCGACGCGAGGCGCCGGATCCTCCTGCCGCTCGGAGTCGGCATGGGGCGCGGCGACGCGAGCGTCCGCGTGCGAGCGCGCGCGGGAGGCGCCGACGACGACGTGACGCGCACGATCCACGTCGAGCCCGCGGGATTCCCCGCCGAGCTCTCGCTCGGAGGACAGCTACAGGAGAGCTGCGTCCACACGATCCGGATTCCCGAGAAGCTCGAGCCCGGCTCCATCGTGACGGAAGGGATCGTCTACCCGAGCCCGCTCGCTTCGCTCACGCAAGCTCTCACGGCCATGCTCCGCGAGCCCTGTGGTTGATTCGAGCAGACCAGCTCCGCGACTTACCCGAACGTCATGGTCATGGCGTATCTCGGGTCTCACCAGGGTGCGGACAAGGCGACGGAAGCCCGAGCGATCGAGCTGATCGAGAAGGGCTACAAGAGGCTCATGTCGTTCGAGTGCCGGAAGAACGGCTTCGAGTGGTTCGGCGGCGACATTCCGGGGCACGAGGCGATCACGTCCTACGGGATCCTCGAGTGGACGGACATGGCGAAGGTCTGGCCCTCGGTGGACAAGGCCATGATGGAACGAACCGTCGGCTGGCTCCTCTCGCGCCGCGACGGCAAGGGCGGCTTCGAGAGAAACGCCAAGGGCGGCCCGTCGTTCGGCTACGCTCCCCAGGAGATCACGGACGCATACATCACCTGGGCGCTCGCCACGGCGAAGATCGGCGGGATCGAGAAGGAGCTCGCTCTCGTCCGCTCGCGGTCGCTCGAGTGCGAGGACTCTTACTACCTCGCGCTCGCCGCGAACGTGCTGGTCACCGCGGGGGGCTCGGGGGGCGCGCATAGCCCCCCGAGTGACGACCTCGCGACGAAGATCCTCGACAAGCTCGCGAAGAAGCAGAGCTCGGACGGCGGCGTCATGGGAGCGGCCACCTCGATCTGCCGTTCGGGCGGAGAAGCGCTCGAGATCGAGACGACCTCCCTCGCGATCCTCGCCTGGCTCCGCTCGCCGGCTCACACGCCCCAGCTCGAGAAGGCCATGCACTGGCTCCTCGAGCGGGCGAAGGGCGGGCGGTTCGGGTCGACGCAGTCCACGATCCTCGCGCTCAAGGCGATCGTGGCCTACGACGCCGCTCACGCGACGCCGAAGAAGCCGGGCGCGGTGCTCCTCGTGGTGGACGGCAAGGTCTACGACGAGAAGCGCTTCTCGGCCGACGAGAAGGGCTCGATCGTCCTCCCGTCGTTCGCCGAGGCCCTGACGCCCGGCGAGCACAAGGTCGAGCTCAGGCTCGTGGGCGGGACTCCCATGCCTTACTCGCTCACGGT
>JACQDU010000053.1 GCA_016200955.1 bacterium | reverse complement strand
GCTCAGCCTGCTCCTCCGGGTGAACCTCCTCGACTCCCTTGTGGCACGCGACGCAGCCCGAGGACCCGGGCTCGCTCTCCCAGTCCTTGTTGTAAGCGTGCCGATCCGTCCGCGGCGCTTCCTGCGCGCTCACGCCGAGCGCGAGCGGCGTCGCGAGGAGAGCGAGGAGGAGAAGCCCCGCGAGCGCTGCCTTCGGGTTCGCGGGCTCGTTCGGCATGGGCGCTCCGGGGGCACGGGACGATGTCACGGGACGTGACGGCGTTCCAGGCCCTGGCATCAGGTGAAACGACCGGGCGCGTCATGCGGTTCCAAGTCTTTGCCGGAGGGGGTCGCCCGGGCGCTCCCCCGTTTGCTCGCGGAAAAGATCGTCAAGGGAAGACGGCGAAGCGCCGATAACGTGATCGGGCCATCGCAAGGAGTGAGACGTGTTCCATTGCATCGTCTGCGGCTCCCGGATGAACGCGCCGACGCACCTTTACCGCACCGTCGCCGTGTGCGGGTGGCGTTGCGTCCAGCGGTTCAATCGAGATCCGCTCGTTTTCCTGCCGGTCGAGCTGGACCTGATCGAGTACTAGGAGCGTGTAGGCCTGAGTCGGCTCGAGGCACGCTGCGCAACCCGCCGACAACGGTAGGCTTGGCATCGGGTGATCCAAGAGCCGTGTTTGCGCTGCGTGGGGCGACTTTCGTCGCCGCCGTGTTTGCGCTGCGTGGGGCGACTTTCGTCGCCGCCGTGTTTGCGCTGCGTGGGGCGACTTTCGTCGCCCCCGCCCCCTTAGCGCATCGGCTTCGCGCACCGGAACCCGATCGTCCGATCGGGCCCCGTCACCGGGATCCGCGCCCACAGAGGCAGGTTGTTCCAGAAGCTCCCGCCCTTCGCGAGGCGGCGAGTGCCCTCCGTGTCGAACGTCCCTTTCACGAGCTCGGAGACGTTCCCTCCCATGTCGAGGGCTCCGAACGGAGATCGATCGCGCAGGTGAGTCCCCACGGCGTCGGGCCTGCTCCCGCCGATCCGGCTGTTCCCCGCCACGAAGCGCCTCCCGTAAGGGTAGTCGCGGTCGTCGAGCCCTCCCGAGGCGGCGAGCTGCCATTGAGCCTCGGTCGGCAGGTCCTTCCCGCGGAACTGCGCGTACGCGAGCGCGTCGTCGAGCGTCACGTTCGTCACGGGAAGGTTCGCCGCCTCGATCGGAGCGTCCTCCGTCCAGTGAGGAGGAGTCCTCCGCTTGCGAGCGATCGGCTCCTTGATCGTCTCGAGGAACTGGCGGTACTCGCCGACCGTGACCTCGCAGCGGTCGATGTAGAAAGCCTCGACGGGGACGGCGTCGAGGTCGTCGTGGCGCCTGTTCCCGGGCCGGAAGCGCGGGTGGCTCATGACGAACACCATGCCCGGCGTGGGAGGCGGGATCGGCTCGATCGAGCGGTCCGCTCCTCTCATGATCCTCACCGGGAAATGGATCGGCTCGGGCAGGCCCTTTCCCTCGATCGTCGCCTGGTAGTAGCCCGTCGGCAGCTCGAGCGCCTTCACGGGGAGCGCGAGAGGGGTCGTCCCGAGGGTCCCGAGAGAGAGGTCGTCCGGGTTGAGCGCGACGATCCGGAGCATCGCTTCCTGGACTCCGAGAGGGACCGCCACGTCGAGCCGCGCGACTCCTCGCGCTTGCTTGAGCAGGTCGTCGAGCTCGGGAGCCGGCGAGCCCGACACCTTCGCGTCGTGCAAGCGGAAGTAAGCCTTCTCGAAGATCGGCTCCGCGTCGTCGGGCGAGGCCTTCGCCGTCTTCATGGCCTCCTGGAGGAGACGCCGCCCCTCGCGGAGGAGGTCGACGTGGATCTGGGCCTTGTAAGCCGCCTCGAGGCCTTGCTGCGCGCGCGCGTTCCCGGGCTCGAGCTTGAGCACCTCGTCGTAGATCGCGATCGCGGTCGTCACGTCGAGCTCCCGCAGCTTCGTCCCGGCAAGCTCGAGGCGCTCCTCGATCGTGCGGATCGAGCTGAAGTAGCTCGCAAGGAAGAACGTCGCGAAGACGAGGATCGCCGCGAGCACGATGGCGATCACGGCCGCGGCGGCCTTGCGGTGATGCTCGAGCGCGCGGATCGCTCGCTTCGAGAGAGGCTCCCTGTAGACGAGGGGGTCGAGCGGCTCGGCCTCCAGGTATCGCTGGAGCTCCGCCACGAGGGCCGACGCGCTCGGGAAGCGCTCCTCCGGGCCCTTCTTGAGCGCCTTCATGATGATCGCGTCGAGCGCCGGGTCGACCTTCGGGTTCCTCGTCCTGGGAGACGCCGGCGGGTTCTTCCGCACGTTCTCGAGGATCTTCTCGACGTCGTCGCCGCCGAAGGGCGGCTCCCCCGTGAGGGCGTAGTAGAGGATCGCTCCGACGCCGTAGACGTCGCTCCTCTCGTCGACGTAGGCCGCTCGCCCGAGCGCTTGCTCGGGGCTCATGTAAGACGGCGTCCCGACGATCGCTCCCTCGAGCGTGAGGGCGCCGTCGTCGCTCTCTATGAGCTCGCGCATGTCCGTCCGCGCGGTCGCGGTCTTGCGGCCCGTCTCCTCCTCCTTGTACTTCGCGATCCCGAAGTCGATGACCTTGACGTTCCCGGCCTTCGTGAGGAGGACGTTCGCGGGCTTCAAGTCCCGGTGGATGATCCCTTGCCCGTGCATGAACTCCGCGGCCTTCGCGACCTCGACCGTGGCTCGCACGGCGTCGCGGACCGCCATGGTCCCGTGCGTCTTCACGCGCTGCTCGAGCGACTCGCCGTCGATGTACTCGAGGACGATCCCCGACCCGTGAGGCGACTCGAAGCGGTCGTGCGCCGTCACGATCGCCGGGTGTGTGAGGAGGGACTGGATGCGGATCTCGCGCTCCGTGCGGGCGCGGTCGCGCTCGCCCTCGGTGCCGGGCACGGGGTCGTCGAAGAAGAGCTTGATCGCGACGGGCCGGTCTCCCATGCGCCGGTCCTTCGCGCGGTAGACGACTCCCTTGGCCCCGCTCCCGAGGATGTCGGCCTGCGGGTCCTTGATGAGATACCGCGTGACGATGAGCTCCGAGCGCTTCGAGCTCCCGGGAGCCCAGAGGAGAGGCGAGCCCACGCTCCGCGCGAGCGGAGGCGCCGTGTCGTTCGCCGGGTCGGGCACGTGGACCTGGAGCTGCGGCGAGCGCGGCGTCTCCGCCTCGACGAGAGGCCCGCCGCAGTCCATGCAGCGCTGGTCCTTGGGGAGAGCGCCCGAGTAGACGACTCCGCACTTCTTGCACTGGAGGCGCGGGAGCGATCGGCGCTCCGGCGAGACGACGGGGGAGCGCCTCGCGTTCATCACGCTCGGCGGGACAGCGGGTCGTCGGTCGCTCTCCGGCACTCGAGGGCGTCTCCGGCGGAATCCTAGCCACGCCAAGGGGAACAGGCTAGCGGCGTGGACGCTCCTACATCCCCCTCCCCGGCCCTCCCCGTTCGGGGGAGGGAGAACGCTGGCGCCCTCCGCTCTCCTCGGGCTTCTCCTCCTTGATCGGAGCCGCCAGCGGCCGGAGCGCGGCGAGCGGGGGCACGAACAGGAACACGAGAGCGACGGCCGCCGTGAGGAGGCCGATCGCGGTGGACTGGCTCACTCCCAGGAGAAGGCCGCGGCCATGGTCTCCCCTCACCTGCTCGACGAGAGCTCGGAGGATCCCGTAGCCCAGGAAGAACGAGAGGATCACGGTGCCTTGCCGCTTCGGCCTCCTCACCTGGAGGAGCCAGAGGCAGAGCACGAACAGGATCCACCCCTTGACCGACGAGACGAGCTGCGCGGGAAAGACGGGGAGAGCGGTCTCGGCGTCGGGCTTCAAGAGGCCGTCGGCGATCTGGTCCTGCCAGGCCGGGCTCCCCTTGGGGAAGCGGACGCCCCAGGCCCCGTCCGTCCGGAGCCCGTAGTCGCACCCGTAGAGGAAGCACCCGATCCGCGCGAGCCCGAGCCCGAGCCCGAGCGTCGGCGCGGCGCAGTCTCCCATGAGCCAGAACGGCATCCTCATGGGCTTCGCGAGGAGGATCCACGCGACGGCCGCTCCCAGGAAGCCGCCGTAGGCGGTGAGGCCGCCCTTCCGGATCTCGAAGAACGAGGAGAAGAACTTCCCCGAATAGGCGTCGTTCGCAAGGAGCTCGTGCACGCGCGATCCCACGAGCCCCGCGAGGATGAGCAGGCTGAAGAACCAGAAGCACCGGTTCGCGTCGAGCCCTCGCCTCTCCGCGAGGTGAGCGCCGAGGTGCACTCCTCCCACGCACGCGATCCCGAGCATGAGACCGTAGGAATAGACGGCCACGTCGATGAAGGGGATCGTGAAGAGGACGGGATGCATGTCAGGGAGAGACTTCTCTCAGGCCTTTCTGGTAGCTGCGAGCATACTCGGCGTAGCGCTCGGCGGAGCGCTTGATCTCCTCGAGCTCGGCGGGCTTGAGGTCGCGCTTCACGGTCGCGGGCACGCCCGCGACGAGGGTGCCGGGAGGGACCTTGAAGCCGACCCGGACGAGCGAGTGCGCCGCGACGATCGTGTCTTCCCCGACCTCGACGTCGTCCAGGATCACGGCCGACATGCCGATGAGAGAGCGCCCGAGAACGCGGCATCCGTGCAGCGCGACGCCGTGGCCGACGGTCACGTCGTCTCCTATGAGGCACGTGAACCGACCGTTCGTGACGTGGATCATGGTGAGGTCCTGGACGTTCGTGCGGACCCCGATCCTCACGCGCTCGACGTCGCCCCGGATCACGGAGTTGAACCAGACGCTCGACCGCTCGCCGATCTCCACGTCTCCCACGACTTGCGAGCCCGGGGCGAGCCAGACGCTCGGGTGGATCGTGGGGCGCTTACCGTCGATCTCGTAGACAGCCATCGGATCCTCCCGAAGATGACGCGGGCGACAGGTCCTGGTGACCAAATTCGTCGAACACTTCGCTCAAAGAAGTGTCCCATCTTGCCGATACCTCGTGCGAGGTGTGCGCGGCGGCATCGGCGGTCGCCGTGATGAGAGGCTGCTCGCTCCTCGGGTTCCGTTGAGCTTGCGTCTTCCGTGGCCCCTGGACGTTCCAGGGCAAGGCCCCTATAATCGGGGCGCCGTCGGTGGCACGGAATTTCCG
>JACQDU010000669.1 GCA_016200955.1 bacterium | reverse complement strand
GCTCCGCCGGGTTCATCGCCGAGCGGGAGATCTCCTCCACGACGCCTTCCTGGTGGCCGAACTTCTGGAACGGGTAAGCGTGGTAGCGCAGGAGGACGCGCTGGCCTCGCCTCAGGAATCCCATGGAGCGGCTCGGGACGAACATGTGCGCCTCGAGCTTCGAGCCCGCCGGGAGGATGCCGAGGAGCGGCACGTGGGGATCGGACAGGCCGCCGCGCACCGCGTGGACGGCCGTCACCGTGCCGGTTTGCGGCGCGGGGACGACGATCTCGCGCCGCGCCTCGGCCTCGGCGAGCTCCTGCTCGACCGCCGCGATGCCGCGGTCGAGGTTCGCCATCTCCGCCTCGCACTTGAGCGGAAGCTCGCCCTGCTCCTCCTCGAGGGCGAGACGCTCCCGGCTCGTGGCGACGCGGAGCCGCTCGAGGGCGCCGAGCTTCGACTGCTGGTCGATCCGGTTCTCCTGGGCCGACTGGAGGCCCTGGTCCGTGACGAGGCTCTGCTCGCGCAGGGCACGCTGCTGCTCGAGGGACTCCTCGGCGACCTTGAGACGAGACTCCTGGAGAGCGATCTCCCGGTCGAGCTGCGCCCGCTCGGAGTCGAGCGCATCGAGGCGATCGGAGACGGACTTCCTCCGGCGCGCGGCGAGCCGCTCGACGCCGCGGCGCTCCTCTTGCAGGCTGTCGCGCCTCGCGGCGAGACCGTTCACGACCCTCGTCCGCGTGGCGCCGAGCGCCTTGCTCTCCAGCTCCGCGGAGAGCACGAGGAGCGGATCGCCCTTCCGCACCTCGTCCCCCTCCTTCACGTGGATCTCGGCGGCGATGCCCGGTTGCGGCGCGAAGACCTGGACGAGGCCCTCGCGCGGAACGAGCCATCCCGCGATGTGCGCCTTCTTCGTGTAGTCGGCGAGCAGGAGCAGCGAGACGACCCCTGCCGTCGTCAGGGCCGCGAACGCGGCGAACAGGGCGTGCGAGACCCGCGGCGCGAGCAGCACCGTGCCGAGCCATTGCGCCTCGCGCGCCGCGAGCACCTCTCTCCGGAAGAGGGCGTGGCTCATCGCGGCGTCCCGTCGACGCTCTCGTGCACCATGTAGTCCCTCACCTCGAAGTTCACCTCGATCGACCTCGCCTGCCTGTGGACGGGCCACGCGCGCCGGATCGCCGGATCGAAGAAGTCCTTGAGCAGCGGCGGTCGGGCGCTCTGGAAGTAGAACGCGGGGTCTCTCGCGACCGCCGCGCTCGCCGCGATATCGAGCTCATCCGAGCGGGTGACCGTCTGGATGATGCAGGGAGCGTGCGTGATCCCGAGAGCGCGCAGGGCGCAAGCCCGGTGATAGCCGTTGTGCAAGAGCAGGCGTGAGTCGACGCGGATCACGTTGAGGAAGTTCGAGCCGAAGCCCACGACGAGCCCGACGATGCCCGCCACGGGGCCGAAGGCCTGGTAGTCGCGGACCTGGTCCGGCCGGAGCAGGACCGGCTCGTGAAAGCGGAAGTCCGTGGACTCGGAGCGGAAGACGTAACGCCGAGAGCCCGCTCGCTCGATGCGCACCGGGGCGTCCCGGTTCGAGACCGGCAGGCAGAACCGGAACAGCGCCTCCGGGTCGGGAGAGGGCCCCAGGCGAGACCGGAGCGCCTCGACGAAGGTCGCCGTCACGGATCGCTGGGAGACGACGAGGCGGTCGAGCTCGACCATCCCGAAGGTCGTCGGGAGCGAGTTGAAGGTGCGCCGATAGCAGGGAGCGGCCGCGACCTCCTCGGCCAGCGGCGCGAGGGAGAGATCGAGGTCTCGACAGTCCACCTCGTCGGCGATGCCGGGCTCGCGCTGCTCCAGCTCATGGTAGTGGTCGTTCGCCGCGCGCCACTCGTCGGTCAGGCGCGCCGGGTCGATCGCGGCACCGCCTTTGACGGTGTCTCTCACGAACGCGAGGTAGTCGCGCAGCGTCGGCTGGCCGAGGAGCCAGACCTCCTCGTCGGGGCTCCCGTCCGCCCGTCGCGCGGTTGCGAGATCGTTCATGGCTGACCTCCTGACGGTGACCGGCCGATCCCTCCCGGCGCTCACGGAGCACGGGCGCCCGCGGCGCATGACGGGATCGCGCCACGTCCGCCGTCGCGGCGGACCTGGAGGGCCACACGTCCGCGCCTCTGGAGGCGAGGTGCCGCGTCGCCGGCGCACCGCGGTGCGCGTCAGCCGCACCTGCGCGAGGAGCCACCGTGGCGCGAGCCCTTGTGCGAACCGTGCCTCGAGCCCTTGCGCGAACCGCGCTTCGAGCCGTGGTGCGAGCCGTGGCCCGAGCCGCGGTGCGAGGACCCTCCGCGCGACCCTCCGCGCGACCCGCCTCCTCCGCCGCCGCACGGCGAAGGCGGCCTCGTGAAGCACCCACCGTAAACCTGGAGCAGCTCACCGTTCTTCAAAGTGCGCACGGCACGTTTCCTTCCTTCCGGGGACGTGTCAAACCGAGCGCGCGCCGATCGCCACGATGGCGATCGGAGGAGCGCGTCGGTGACGTGCCCGATGCACGCTGCGGCCCACTCGAGGCGTCTCGTTCGACGTCGCGCGGGGCGTTCGAGGCGCGCGAAACCGAGCGCCCTCCTCGAGGCCGCACGCCGGATCTTGTGCGTCGCGGTCTTTTCT
>JACQDU010000645.1 GCA_016200955.1 bacterium | reverse complement strand
GCGAGGCCGTGACGACGACCGTGCGCTTGCGGCCCGAGGTGAGGTGGCGCAGGACCATCTCCCGGTTGCGGACGACCTCGCCGCGCAAGACGGCGACGACGATCGGGTAAGACTCCCGAGCGATCGGCCTCCCGTCGAGCTCTTCGACCGCGACGCGCGGCGGGTCCTTCGGGATCGAGACGCCGACGAGCGGCGCGTCCCAGAGCATCTGGCGCGCGGCGGCGTTCGCTCGCACGACATCGAGCCTCTCGTTGCACATGAGGAAGCCGTCGGCCATCTCGGAGATGGTCAGCTCGAGCTCGGTCGCGCGGCGCCTCGCGTCCTCGTAGAGGTCGGCGCGCGCGACGGCGATCGCGCAGTGCTCGGCGACCGAGCGCACGAGCCGGACCTCCTCGTCCGTCCAGCGCCTCGCCCGGCCGACCTCCGCCACGAGGAGACCGCCGCGGCTTATGTTCCCGTCGACGAAGTTGTGGAAGACGAGCGCGCTGTAGTCCGCCGGGGGCTGGCAGTCGAGCCGCCCGAAGCGCGGATCGGCGACGACGTCGTGGCAGACGACCGTCTCGCGCGGCGCGGCGCGCGTGATCCTGACCAGCGCGATCGGGGTCGGTGAACTTCCAGGCGAGGGCCGAGGGGAGCTCGGGCCGGCCGCGGTACTCGTGCGTGATCCTCACGCCCTTGCCCGGGGCCTCCTGGTCCGCGAGCCCGACGACGACGCGGCTCACGCCGAGCTGCCGGCCGACCTTCTCGACCGCGCTGGAGAGAACCGCTCCCAGGTCGAAGGACCCGCGCACCAGGTCCCGGAGCTCTCCCTCGAGAGCCTCGCGCTCGGCGGCGCGGCGAGCGGCCTCCCGCTCGCTCGTCGTCGCGAGGGCGAGCTCGATGTCGCGCGCGACGGCCTCGAGGAGGAGCCCGTCCTCGTCGTCGAAGCCGCGCGCGCGGAAGAGAGAGGCGTTCGCCTCCACCTCGCCGCGCACCAGGAGAGGGAGCCGCGCGACCTCGAGAGCGTGCGAGGCCTCTCTCGCCATCGAGAGCTTCTTCGTCTCGATGCACGGCGCGACGAGCGGATCGTCCCGGCGGAAGTGGCCCTTCTCGAGCGCCTCGGCGCCTTCCGGCGAGGCCCCGAAGCTCGCTCGCACGACGTAGCGCTCGGGGTCGCGCGGGTCCCGGAGCGCGATCGAGCACCGCGACGCCGTGCAGACTCGTGCGAGCGCCTCGGCGTACCTCGCGAGCACGGGCTCGAGCTCGGTCGTGGTGCCCGCGAGCCGCACGGCCTCGAGGAGGACGCGGTCGAACTCGCGGCGCAGGCGCGCCGCCTCGAGGAGGCGCGCGTGCTCGAGCGCGATCCCGACCGCTCGCCCGACTCCGAGGAGGAGGTCGTCCGAGAGGTCCGCGAGCGCCGGATCGTTCCGCCTGCTGGCGACGATGAGACCGACGAAGCGCTCGCGCGAGAGGAGGGGAGCGACGGCGATCCCCTCGATCCCCTTCGCGGCGAGGCGCGCCCCCGCCGCCGGGTTCGGGTGCCGGGCCACGGGCAAGCGCATGGGCCTCGGGCGGGCGCCGGCCTTCTCCGGCCGATCTGTTCGAGCGCCCGGGAGACGCGCTCCCGTGACCGGACCTCCTCGAGCACGGGGACGAGCTCGGCGAGGCCCGAGAGACCGGCGCGGACGATCGCGTGAGCGTCCTCGGACATTGCGACCCGGAAGTGACGGCGTGCGGCTTCCGCACGCGTGAGACGGAAAGGCAACGAGACCGTTGCGCCTTGCTCGCCCTGCCTCGCTCTCCCGGACGACGTAACCCGAGGTCCCGCCCGGCCCCGCCGTTCTCGCGGCTTCCAGGCATACCGCTCGCAAAAGAGGCGACCAGACCGAACACCGCGCTTGCCTGAGCGCGGGCTCGGACTGGAAGGAGCCTCCATGAGCCTCTGGACGCGCATCGCTGGAGCAGTCCTCCTCGCGGGAGCGCTCGTCGCGCCCGCGGCGAGCTTCGCTCAGAGCAGCGACTTCTCGGTCCCTCTCCCGAGCGGGGACGTGATCGTGCCGGACGACTACGACGCGGACACGGACGGGAACTCGGGTTGACCCATCACCATGGATATCGCGATGGAGATCGACTCGCAGTTGCGAGGCGCTCTCCCGGCTCCTCCCGCTCCTCCCGGTCCTTCGGCCATGGTCCCGAAGGTCATGTGATCCCACCCCGGGCGCGTCTCTCGCCATCGGAGGCCATCGCCCCCGGGCCGCTCACTTCGGCCGCACGATCGAGACGGCGCGCCCGGCCTCGGGGAACAGGGTCGCCAGGTTCCTCTCGACCTCCGCGAGCGTGATCGGCTCGAGGACGTCGAGATACCGCAAGAAGTCCCAGCCCTGGAGGTACGCTTCGGCGTAACCGGTCCCGACGTACTCGAGCGAGTTGAAGCTCCTGAGGAACCGGCCGAAGGCCTTGCTCTTGATCCGCTCGAAGTCCTCGGAGGGGAGCCCGCGCTCGCGTCCCTCGGAGATCCGCTCGACGACCGCGCGCACGAGAGCATCGGGATCGTCGGTCTCTCCGTCCACGACGACGTAGGCGTGGTCCTCCCGCTCGGTCCCGAGGCTCGCGCCGAAGCTCGCGTCGATGAGGCCCGACTCGTAGTGCTTCTCGTAGAACTCGGTCCCGCGGCCGAAGAGGAGATCGAGGAGGAAGGCGACCTCGAACTCCCGCCTCAGGAACTCCTCGCCGCGCGGACCGGAGGTCGTCTTCCACCCGACCCAGACGTGCGGGCGAGAGACCGAGAGCTTCTCTTCGACGCGCGGGGACCGCGCGCCCGCCGGCTCCTCGATGCGCGCGCGTGCGACCGCACCTCGCGCGAGCGCCCCGTACTTCTCCCGGCGCCGCGCGGCGTTCGCCGCGATCTTGCGCACCGTCTAGTGCGGGTCCACGTCGGCGGTCACGAAGCAGACCATGTTCTCGGGCCGGTAGAACGTCCGGTAGCAAGCCTCGAGCTGGGCCTTCGTGATCTTCTGGATCGACTGGACCGTGCCCGGGATGTCCTCGCGGATCGGATGATGGTGGTACAGGGCCTTGAGGAGCGAGAGGTGCCCTCGCTGGTCCGGGAGATCGTCGTACATGCGGATCTCCTGCGCGATGACCTTGCGCTCCTTCTCGATCGACTCCTCGGTGAAGTAAGGATCCGAGACGAAGTCGAGGAGGAGGTCGAGGCACTCCTGGAACTTCTCGCTCGCCGAGAAGTGGTAGGCCGTGATCGCGTGAGATGTGAACGCGTTCGCCGAGGCCCCGAGCCGCGCGAACTCGTCGAACACGTCGCCCGCCTCGTCCTCGAACAGCTTGTGCTCGAGGAAGTGAGCGATCCCCTCGGGGAAGCGCGTCATCTTCTGCTCCCCGAGAGGGACGAACTCGTTGTCGAGCGAGCCGTAGCCCGTCGCCACGATCGCGAAGCCTTTCAGGAAGCCGGGCCGCGGCGAGACGAAGACGGGCAGGCCGTCCTCGAGCCGCGCCGAGACGACGGTCTCCTTGAGACGCGGGCTCGTGCGCGAGAGGACCTCGGGCTCAACCATGGGCGTCCTCCGCGAGGGCCTCGGCGGGCTCCTCGTCGTCCACGACGGTCCCGTCGGGCTCGAGGAAGTAGGTGAGGTCGAGCCACACGGCGCGAGCCGCTTCCACGACCTGCTCCTTCGTCACGCGCTCGATCCGGGAGATGAGCTCGTCGAGCGGCAGGTCGCGCCCGGCCAGGCGCAGGATGTAGACCGTGTTCGCGAGGTAAGACGGCCGGTCGAGGAGCGAGCGGTAATTGAAGCGGAGCGCGCGCCGCGTGTTCTCGAGCTCCTCGTCCGTGACCTCGCCGCGGCGGATCGCATCGAGCTGCTCGAGCGAGAGGTCGCGGGCCTTCTCGAAGTTCTCCTTCTCGATCCCGCACTGGACGAAGACGAGGCCCTTCGTGCGCTCGATCGAGCTCGAGGCGTAGTAGCAAAGACCCGCCTTCTCGCGGACGTTCCGGAAGAGCTTCGAGTGAGGGAAGGCTCCCAGGACGCCGTTCATGACGAGGAGCCCGAAGTAGCTCTCGTCCTCGACGCGCGAGCCGGTGCGGAAGCCGATGCAGAGCTTCCCTTGCTTCACGGGGAGAGGCTCGCGTACGAAGCGCGCCGGCCGGCGAGCCGGGTTCGGGAGAGTGCCACGGAGCGGCTCGAGCCGCGGCCGGCTCCGGTCGAAGGCGCGCGAGAGGATCTCGATCGCGGCGCTCCGGTCGATCGCGCCGATCGCGAAGACGTCGATCGGCGCCTTCTCGAGGAGAGCGCGCCACCTCTCCGCGAGCGAGCGTGGCGTCACGCGCTCGAGGTCGGGGACGCTCCCGTACTCGTAGACCTCGAAGGGCTCGCCTTTGCACATCTCGGCGCTGCAGCGCTCGGCGGCGTAGGTCCCCTTGTCGTTGATGAGGCCGTCTATGAACTGCTTGTGCTTCTCCTTCTCCTGCGAGACGACGTTCGCGGGGAAGTCGCCGTTGCCGTCGAGCGCGGGGTCGAGGAGGAGGTCGCGCAGGAGCGCGGCCGCGCGCGCGAACGCGTCCGTCCCGGCCGGAAGGAACGAGTCTCCCGCGACCTCCACCTTGAGCGCGACGACCTGCTGCTCTCCGATCTTCAGGATATCGCCCCCGAGCTGCGTCCCGTAGAGCGCCTCGAGGTGGCGCGTCAGGTCCCGGAGAGTCGGGTGAGCGCGGGTCCCTCGCC
Source organism: bacterium (assembly GCA_016200955.1). Taxonomy (GTDB): domain Bacteria; phylum Planctomycetota; class J058; order J058; family JACQDU01; genus JACQDU01. The sequence goes on along the minus strand of JACQDU010000645.1, from coordinate 507 downwards.
GGAGCACCGACGGCAGGAGAGCGATCTCCGTCGCCGTCTCGCGGTCGAGGTCGGCTCTCACGAAGACCTTCACGAGAGCCGTCTTGAACTTGTCGGCGGGCGCGAGGTGGAGGCTCACCTCGCCCTGGAGCGGCACGCGCTCGAAAGTCCCGTCGAAGGGCGCCATTCGGCCGGCGATTCTACCGCCGCGCGCGCCAAAACCGGTCGGAGCCGAGCGCTCTTGCCACCTCCTCGCGCGTTTAGCAGACTGGCGCCGTGCCCTACCTCGAGGTGCAGCTCACGAAGAAGCTCCATCGCGTCTACGACCTGGGAGAGCGCACGATCATCGGGCGCTCGCCGGGCTGCGCGATCCAGCTCCTCTCGCGCGCCGTCTCGAGACGGCACGCCGGGATCGAGGTGGCCGAGTCGGGCGTCGTCCTCTCGGACCTGGGAGCGCCGAACGGCGTCAAGGTGAACGGGGCGAAGATCCAGGCGACTTACAACCTCACGGAAGGCGACCGGATCATC
>JACQDU010000651.1 GCA_016200955.1 bacterium | reverse complement strand
GTCGTGAAAGGCACGCTCGGCCAGGGCGGCATGGGAGTCGTCCTCGAGGCGAAGCACCCGTCCTTGCCGATCGACGTCGCCGTGAAGGTCCTCCGCGGGGACTCGCTCGACGACGACGCGCTCGCGCGCTTCCGCGGAGAGGTGCTCGCGCTCACGAAGGTCCAGCACCCGAACGTCGTCCCGATCCTCGACGCGGGGCGAGCGAACGACGGCAGCCCCTACTACGTGATGCCGAAGATCACGGGGCGCTCGCTCCTCGAGCTCCTCAAGACCGATGGGCCGTTCGAGCCCAGGCGCGCCGCGACCCTCACGGCGAAGCTCGCGCGAGCGCTCCACCACGTGCACGTGGATGCGGCCGTGGTCCACCGGGACCTCAAGCCCTCGAACGTGCTCATCGAGGACGTGACGGGCGAGCCCAAGCTGTTCGACTTCGGTCTCGCCAAGAGCACGGGGAAGTCGTCTCACCTGACGCAATCGGGGATCGTGGTCGGGACGCCCGACTACATGGCTCCCGAGCAGGCGCAGGGCACCACCAAGGAGGCCGACGCGAGGACCGACGTCTACGGCCTCGGCGCGCTCCTCTTCTCGCTCCTCACGGGAAGGCCGCCGCTCGAGGCGCGGGGGCGCGACATCCCTACCGTGCTCCGGGAGGCGGCCAGCCTCGAGCGCCCGTCGCCGGCGTCCGTGAGGCCCGATCTTCCCGACGAGCTCGTCGCGATCTGCCGGCGCGCCCTCGCCCTCGAGCGCCACGACCGCTACGGGACCGCGCTCGAGCTGGCGATCGCGCTCGAGCGATTCCTGAAGAGAGGGGGAGCCGCGGCGCCGAGACCGGGCCCGCGCGTCTCGCCCTCCGCCGTCGTCGCGGTTCTGGCGGCCCTGTTCGTGGGAGTCGGCGCCGCGGCGGCGTTCTACGTGCGCTCCGAGCAGGCGCGGGAGCTCGCGGACGGCGCGATCGCGGAGCTGGCGAAGGAGAAGGCGAGCTCGAAGACGCTCCAGGCGGACCTCGATCGGCTCCGCCGCTCCGAGAAGGCGCGCTCGCTCCTCCGCGAGGCGCGCGCCCTGGTCGAGCAGGGAGCGTGCGCTCCCGCGACGGGGAAGCCGCACGAGCTCGCCTTGCTCGCCCGCGACAAGCTCAAGGAAGCGCGCCGCGAGGCCGAGAGCGAGGAGGGCCTCGTCGAGGCAGGCCGGCTCCTCTTTCGCGCCGCCCTCTACGCGGACGCGCGCGAGACGCTCGAGCACGCCGTCGCGACTTTCCCCGAGAGCTGGGACGCCCTCGAGGTCCTCCACCACGTCACGCACGCCGAGCGCTCTCCGTGCGACGCGCTGCGGGCTCGCGTGAAGGCGCTCGCGCAGAAGCGGCGGGAGCCGGCCCTGCACGCCCTCGTCTGCGAGCTCGAGACGGCTTCGCTCGCCGGAGACGAGAAAGCGCAGGTGAAGCTCCTGAACGACCCTCTCTGGAGCGCGAGGCCGACGGCGTTCTCGGAGATCCTCCGGGGGAACTTCCTCGTGGTGCGCGCCGGCCTCCTCGACGACGCGCTCGTCGCCTTCACGACGGCGCTCGAGCTCCTGCCGGGCGACCCCGAAGCGCTCGCGCGTCGCGCGGACTGCTACTGCCGGCTCGGGAGCATGGTCCTCGCGCAGAGAGACGCGGATGCCGCCCTCGAGCGAGATCCGACCCGGCCGCTCGCTCACTTCACGAAGGCGCGCGTCGCGATCGCCTTCGGCGAGAACAACGCGGCGATCACCGCGTGCGACTCCGCGCTCAGGGAGGAGCCAAGGGACGCGGGCACGTGGGGGCTCCGCGCCCAGGCTTGCATCCTCGCGAACCGCTTCGACGAGGGCCTCGCGAACGCCGAGCAGTCGATCTCCGCCGGCCGTTCGCCCACGGCGCATCTCGTCCGGGCCCTCGTCGTCGCGACGAGGAACAGGGGCCAGGAAGCGCTCCAGGAGATCGACGAGGGGCTCAAGATCGACAGCACGCTCTCGTGGGCATACTCCCTCAGGAGCGCGATCCTCTTCCACATGGGGCACCCCGACCTCGCGCGCAACGCGTGCATCACCGCGGTCGAGTGGATCCACTACCGCGCGCAGGACCGCGAGCCGCAGACGATGCTCGCGCTCATCGAGGCGTGCAGCCTCATCGGTGAGGCGGAAGGCGCCCGGAAGTGGGCGCGCGAGATCAAGAACCTCTACGCGACATGGGGCCGGGAAGTGCCCCAGGGCATCGAGAGCATGATCCAGAAGCTCGGCGGCTACTGAGCGGATCCCGCGGCGGCCTTCACCGGGGCCTGCTGCCCGAGTGAATTGCATCTTCGACGTGCACATTCTCGAGCGGGCACCGGGCGGGAACCGACCGCGGGGAGCCGCTCTCCGGGTCGGCGAGTTGGTTTTTGACGAACGGATCTGCTATACGGATGAGCTACGGGTCTGGCAGTCCGGCTCGACGCCGAGACGGACGGGTGAGCGATGGCGGAGGCGAGCGCCGGTTCCGGCCGGCACGAAATCATCGATATCGCCGACATACTTCAGTCGCTCGGAAACAAGCGCTGGACGGGGACTCTCCAGGTCATCTCTCACGCACGGAACGTTCACCTCTTCCTCCGCGACGGGATCATCCAGCACTCGAAGGCCGACGCCTCGAAGGTCGTGCTCGGCCGCGCGCTCTTCAAGCTCGGGCGCCTCGACGAGTCCGACTTGAACCTCGTCCTCAACACCGCCGAGCTCCAGGGAAAGCGCGTCGGGAAGGCCTGCGTGAGCCTCGGGCTCGTCACGGACGACGACATCCACGAGGCGCTCTCCTTCCAGGCGCGCGAGAGCGTCCTCGACCTCTTCACGTGGGACGACGTCGACGCGCGCTTCCACCCGGGAGAGCCGCCGCTCGTGACCGTCTTCGGCCCCGAGGAGATCGAGACCAAGCTCAACCTGAGCCCCATGGCGCTCCTCATGGAAGCCGCGCGGCGCGCGGACGAGTGGGAGGTCGTCAAGGCCGAGCTCCCGACCGGCGACGAGGTCCTCGTCTCGGCGAACGGAAACGGGACGAAGTCGTCGGGAGCCGAGCGGCGCCTCCTCGCTCTCGTGGACGGTTACCGGACCGCGAACGAGATCGCCGGGCTCTCCGCGACGGCGAACTTCGAGGCGCTCCGGCAGCTCGCGGAGCTCGTGAAGGGAGGACGTCTCAAGCGCCTCGACCCGGTCGAGCTCGCGAAGGTCGCTCTCGAGGCGGAGCGCGAGGCCGACCTCCCGAAGGCGCTCAAGCTCTACGAGCTCGCGCAATCGCGCGGCCTCGGCGACCGGATCGACCTCGCGAAGCGGATCGCGCGCGTCTACCAGCTCCTCGGGAACACGAAGGAGTCGGTCGCTCACTGGATCCGGCTCGCGGCCCGATGCGAGGAGCTGGGCCAGCTCGACAAGGCGATCGAGGCTTACCGCGCCGGCCTCGCGATCGAGCCCGAGCGCCTCGAGGCGCAGGAGAGGCTCGCGAAGCACCTCGTCTCCCTCCACCGGACCGACGAGGCGGCGACGCAGCTCCACGTGCTCATCGAGCACCTCGAGGACGCGGGAGAGGTCGACAAGAAGAAGCTCCTCTGGGCCTACGACCAGCTCCTCGAGCTCGCGCCCGACGACGAGCCCGCGCTCAAGCGCTCGGCGGAGCTCTACCTGCTCGAGGGAGACAAGGTCCACGCGGTCGTCCGCCTCGACGAGCTCGCGCAGCACATGGTCTCCCGCGAGGCGTTCGACGAGGCGGTCGCCTCGTATCACCGCGTGCTCGAGATCGACGAGGAGTGCCTCGAGGCCAGGCTCTCCCTCGCCCAGTGCCTCGGGAAGACCGGCAACACCGACGACGCGGTCCGCGAGTACCGCAGGCTCGCCGAGCTCCTCCAGAAGTCGGGGCTCATCCAGAACAGCACGAACTGGACGTTCCTCTTCAAGGTCTACGAGTCGATCGTCGAGCTCGAGCCCGCGGCGACCGCGGCCTGGGAGTGGCTCGCGAAGGCTTACCTCGAGAACGGGGACACCGCTCGCGCGATCACGCGCTACCTCGGCATGGCGCAGAGCCTGACGCCCAAGGACGAGGGGACGCCCCCGCCGCCCGAGATCATCGCTCCCCTGAAGAAGGTGGCCGAGCTCGCGCCCGCGAACGTCGAGGTGAGGAGGAGGCTCGCGAGCGCTTACCTCGCGCTCGACCGGACGGCCGAGGCGGTGCGGACGCTCCACGAGCTCGCCCGCATGCACGCGGACGCGAAGACCCCGGCGCTCGCGATCGCGGCGCTCAACGAGTCCCTGCGGGCCGACCCGTTCCACATCGACTCGCGGCGTCTCCTCGCGGAGCTGAGAGAAGGCCAGGGAGAGCGCGAGCTCGCCTTCGAGGGCTGGAGCGACCTGGGCGGCCTCTGCCTCCGCGCCGGGCTCGCCGGCGAGGCGGCCGAGTCCTTCCAGAGAGCGCTCGCGATCAAGCCCGACGACGCCCCCGCTCTCCACGAGTGGGCGAAGGCCGAGGAGCGCCGTGGCGGGCGAGGCGAGGCGGCCGCGATCTACGGGAAGCTCGCTCGCTTGGAGGAAGGACGCGAGAACATGGGCGCGGCCAGAGCCGCTCTCGCGAAGCAACGGGAGCTCGGAGCGGCCGCGCCGCGCGCTCCGGGCGGGAGGCTCGGTCTGCCGGCGCCTCTCCCGCCGATGCCGCCGCCGCCCACCGGGAGCGCGCGGCTCTCGCCCGACCGGAAGGGATCGAGCCGGTTCGCGATCCCCGCGCTGCCCGCGCCTCCCTTGCCTCCCATGACGGACGGCAAGACCTCGGGCCGCTTCACGCTTCCCAAGGCCGCGCCGGCGTCTCCCTCGCCCGACGAGAAGACGCCGCTCCGCGTGGCGCCGAGGCCTCCCTCGCCGCCTTCGGCCTCGCCTCCGCCGTCTCCCTCGCCCGACGAGAAGTCCTCGGGGCGGTTCTCGCCGCCCAAGGCTCCGCCGTTGCCGCCGTCTCCTCCGAAGAAGGACATGGGAGTCGAGACGCCCCCCGACCCGACGCCGATCCGGAAGTAGCGATCTCTCGCTGAAAGTTCGGCTCCCGCGGATTACGATCCCGCGAGTGAGAGAGCCCGACTTCGAGACCGGAGCCGCGTCCGAGCGCGCCGAGAAAGGCACGGCGAGCGCCGCCGACCACCACCTTCTCGCGGTCCACGCTTACCGGAAGGGCGAGCTCGCGCGCGCCCTCGAGCACAACGAGCGCTCCCGCAGCCTCGGAGCGCCGGTCGCGGCGCCCGCGTACCTTCGAGGGCTCGTGCTCCGCGAGATGGGCCGCCTCGACGAGGCCGCGCGCGCCTTCGAGGAGGCGGCGGACGCCGCCCCCGATCGCGACCGGCTCCGCGCGAAGGCGCTCTCTTCGCTCGGAGCGGTGCGCTGCCTCGAGGGAGACCCTCGCGCGGCGCTCGAGCCTCTCTCGCGGGCTTGCTGGCTGCGGC
>JACQDU010000650.1 GCA_016200955.1 bacterium | reverse complement strand
CGGCTTGCCCGTCGTCTCCTTCTTCCTCCTGCCTCCGAGCCTGGACGTCTTGCGCGCGCGCATCCGCGGGAGAGGCGACAGCCAGGACGAGATCGAGCGCCGCATGAAGACCGTCGAGAAGGAGCTCGCGCGGAAGGACGAATACGACTACCAGATCGTCAACGACGTCGTCGACCGGACGGTCGACGAGATCGTCGCGCGCCTCGCGGATCACCGCGGGCGCCCGGAGGCCGGGCCGTGAGCGGAGCGAACATCCTCCTCGGCGTGAGCGGCTCGATCGCGGCCTACAAGGCCGCGGACCTCGCATCGCGCCTGAAGAAGCGCGGGCACAGCGTGACGGCGATCCTCACGAGGAGCGCGTGCGAGCTCATCTCGCCCAACACGTTCCTGAACATCACGGGGAACCGCGTCTTCACGGAGCTCTTCGAGCCCGGCGCCGGGCAGACGGAGCACATCGCGCTCACGGACAGGGCGGACCTCGTCGTCGTGGCGCCCGCGACGGCGAACACGATCGCGAAGATGGCGCTCGGCCTCGCGGACGACATGCTCTCGACGACGCTCCTCGCCGTGAGGGCGCCGGTGCTCGTGTGCCCGGCCATGAACTCGCGCATGTGGGCTCACGCGACGGTGCGGCGGAACCTCGAGGCGATCCTGAGAGACGGCGCGCTCGTGCTCGAGCCGGACGCGGGCTCGCTCGCGTGCGGGCACGTGGGGCCCGGGAGGCTCGCGGAGCCCGAGGCGATCGCTCTCGAGGTCGAACGGATCCTCGCCGCGCGGAAGAACGGCGAGATCCCGGCTCCTCTGGCTTTCTTCCTGGAACGGATCGTCGTCGAAGAGAAGCCGTCGCGCTCGCTGCGCGAGGCGGAGGCGAGCTACCGGAAGACGCTCGCGGACGAGGGCCGCCTCGTCGGCTCGGGCGCCGTGGGAGCCGGGCTCGAGGCCGTGCACGTCCACAGGGCCGCCTCGCTCGAGGAAGCTCGCGCTCGCGCGGAGGCTTCTCCGCTCGCGAAGGCCGGAGCCCGCGTCCAGGTGGGCGAGTGGCACCTGGACGGCACGCTTTCTCTCGTGAAGGAGAGCGTCGGGAGAGACGGCGCCGCCAAGAAGAAGAAGCGCGCGCGGCCGGGCAGCCGGCCGGCTCCATGAAGATCGCGATCACGGCCGGCCCCACGCGCGAGCCGATCGACGACGTGCGCTACATCTCGAACGCGAGCTCGGGAAAGCTCGGCATCGCGCTCGCGAGGGCCGCGCTCGAGCGCCACCACGAGGTCACGCTCGTCCTGGGGCCGGTCGAGATCGCTCCTCCCGAGGGAGTGCGCCTGGTGCGCGTCGAGACGACCGGCGACCTCGAGAGAGCGTGCCGCGAGGTCTTTCCCTCGCAGGACGCTCTCATCATGGCCGCGGCGCCCGCCGACTTCCGCCTCAAGGAGAGGATCGCGGGCAAGATCGCGAAGGAAGGCAAGGACTCGCTCTCGCTCGAGCTCGTCCCGAACCCCGACGTCGTGGCCGGCCTCGGCCGCATGAAGCGGCCCGACCAGGTGATCCTCGGCTTCGCCCTCGAGTCGGGCGAGGGAGGCGAGGTGCGCGCGCTCGCGAAGATCGTCCGCAAGAACCTCGACGCGATCGCGCTCAACAGCCCCGAGAACCTGGGCAGCGAGCGAGCGAGCGTCTCGCTCTACCGCGCCGCGGGCGGTGCGGCGCGCGTGCTCGCCGATCTGCCGAAGGACGACCTCGCCCGCGAGCTCGTGCGCGAGGTCGAGGAGATCCTCCGGGAGAAGCGCGAGCGCGGCGCGTCGCCGTGAGTCATCGCGAGCTCGGCGTTCGCTCCCTCGATTCGAGCTCGCGGATCCGCCGCTCGAGCTCGCGGATCCGTTCCTCTCGCTCCTCGAGAGTCTCCTGGAGAGAGCGGACGCGTCCGTAGAGGTCCTTGATCGCCCCGGCCGTCGCCCACGGGAAGGCGAGGAGCCTGAGCGCGGCGCGGAAGGCCTGCTCCTCGAAGGCCGCCAGCTCCTCGAGGGCCTTCTGCGCGTCGATCCGCCCCTCCTCGTAGCGCGAGCGGATCCTCTCGACGGTCTCCTGCACTCCCAGGGGCGCCCGCGAGAGGGCGGCCTTGCTCGTGGTCTTCGCCACCGTGACCGCCAGCTCCCGGATCCTCTCGAGCATCTTTCCCCTGGAAAAAGGGATGATAGCAACACGACCGAACCGTGCGCGCCCTCGTCCTCGGAGCTTCCGGCTTCCTCGGCTCTCACGTCACGCGAGCGCTCCTCGCGGCGGGGCACGACGTCCAGGGCTTCAGGAGAGAGGCGAGCCAGCTCGACAACCTCCGCGGGATCGAGCTCCCGTGGTGGACGGGCGACCTCCGGGACCCGGACTCGCTCCGGCGAGCGATCGCGGGGAGGGACACGGTCTTCTGCGCCGCCGGCCTCCTCTCCCTGCGCCCGCGGGACAAGGAGAGGCTCCACGAGACCAACGTGATCGGCGCGAGGAACGTCGCGCAGGCTTGCCTCGAGGCGCACGCTCGCCTCGTCTGGACGGGGAGCGCGGCGGTCTACGCCGGCTCGCCCCGGCTCGAGCCCGCGGACGAGCTCGGCGTGAGCTCGGGCGAGCGCTTCTCCCTCGACTACGCGACCTCGATCGCCCTCGCCGAGGCGGAGGTCCTGCGAGCCGTCGCGCGAGGGCTCGACGCGGTCCTCCTGCACCCGGGCCTCCTCGTGGGGCCGGGCGACCTTCGCTTCCACTCCTCGTGGCTCCTCGCGGGAGGCTTCCGGCTTCTCCTCTGTCCGCCGGGCGGCATGAACGTCGTGCCCGTGGAAGACGTGGCGCGCGCGCTCCTCGTGGCGCACGCGCGCGCGCGGACGGGCTCGATCTATCTCCTCGGAGGAGAGAACCTGACGAACCGAGCTCTCCTCGAGCTCGTGAGAGATGTCACAGGCTCGTCCGCGCCCATCGTCGCGATCCCGAGAGGCGGCTACCGGAAGCTCGGGGAGATCGCGAGCGTCCTCGGAGCCGTGCGTCTCATCGATCACCGCGACGGGTTCGAGTTCGACGCCGCGGTCGGCCGCGCGGCGACGCTCTACTGGTTCGTCTCCTCGAAGAAGGCCGAGGCGGAGCTCGGCTGGAAGCCGGGACCCATCCGGCCGGCGCTCGAGGCGCAGCTCGCGTGGCTCAGGCGCCGCGGGCTCGCCCCCGCTCCAGCATGAGCCGGATCCACGCGTTCGAGTGGAACGACACGGCTCGCGCCCCGCGCTTCCTGAGAGACGCGATCGTCGAGGCGCTCGGGCTCGGCCTTCGCTGGGGCCACATCTACGACGAGGCGGGGAAGGAGCTCGCGCGCTTCCTCGAGCGCTCGCGCGCCGACTCCGTCCTCGACCTGTGCACCGGCACGGGAGAGCCGGTCTCGATCATGCTCGGCGCTCTCTCGCGCGCGGGAGCGAAGGCGCCGCGCTTTCTCCTCTCGGATCTCTTCCCGAACGTCCCGTCCATGGAGCGCATCCGCTCGCGCCACCCCGAGCACGTCGAGATCGTGAGAGAGAGCGTGGACGCGACCGCCGTCCCGCCCGCGTTCGACCGGCCCGCGCGCACGGTCTTCAGCGCCTTCCACCACTTCTCTCCCGACCTCGCGCGGAAGATCCTCGCGGACACGGTCGCGAAGCGGCGGGCGATCTTCATCCTCGAGGGTTTCCCGAGGAGCTTGCTCCGTCTTCTCCCGGTGATCCCGTGGATCGCGCTCGGGGCCCTCGCGAACCCGTGGATCGCGGGGAGAGGCCGGCTCGCGAAGATCGTCTTCACGTACCTCATCCCCCTCGTCCCGCTCGCCGGAGCGTGGGATGCGGTCGTGAGCGTCCTCCGCGTTTACTCGGAGACGGAGCTGCGAGCCCTCGTCGAGCCGCTCGGAGGCGGCTACGCGTGGGAGTACCGGGAGGTCCGCTGGAGCCTCCTCGGGCGAGCGGTCGTCTTCACGGGGACGCCTACTTCCCCTTGAAGTTGGGCTTCCTCTTCTCGACGTAAGCCGCGAGACCTTCCTTCGCGTCCTCGCTCTGGAAGAGCTGCTGCTGGAGCTCGCGCTCGACGGCGAGAGCGTCCTGGAAGGGAAGCTCGGCGCCGGTCTGGACCGAGCGCTTGATGAGCCCGACGGCCTTGGAGGCGTTGTTCGGCGGGCAGAACTTCTTCGCGTACTCGTGGACCTTCGTCATGAACTCGGCGGGCGAGCAGTCCCACACGTCGTTCACGATGCCGAGCTCCTTGGCCTCCTCGAACTCGAAGGTGCGGCCGGTCGTCATGAGCTCGATCGCCTTCGACTTCCCGACGATCCTGAGGAGCCGGTTCGTGCCGCCCGTGCCGGGGAGGACGCCGAGCGTGACCTCGGGTAGGCCGCACTTGCCCGCGCCCTTCCGCGCCACGCGGAGGTCCGCGGCCATGGAGATCTCGAGCCCGCCGCCGACCGTGTGGCCGTTCAGCGCGGCGATCACGAGCTTGGGCGTCTGCTCGAGGCGGTTCAGCGTCTCGTTCGCGTGGAGGCAGAAGAAGTACTTGAAGCGCGGCGTGACCTCTTTCAGCATCTTGATGTTCGCGCCGGCGCAGAAGAACTTGTCGCCTTGCCCCGTGAGCACGATGACGTGCGCCTCGTCGCACATGCGGGCCTCGAGGATGCACTCGTCGAGCTGCCGGTTCATGTCGTACGTGTAGGTGTTCGCCGGAGCGTCGTTGAGCGTGATGTAGAAGACCCCGTCCCGGACCTCGGAGTAGGCGAGGCGCTTCCTGTCGCTCGTCGTGCTCGCGGGCTTGGACTCCGTCGTGGCGGTTGCCATGTGTTCTCCTCCTACTTCGTG
>JACQDU010000649.1 GCA_016200955.1 bacterium | reverse complement strand
CTCTCCGAGGTCTACCGGGAGGTCGCTCCGTCGATCGCGCAGTTCGGCCGCCTCCTCGGCCGCGCCTTCGAGGCTCAGACGATGATCGCGGCGTGCAACACGATCGTCACGTTCACGGGCATGAAGCTCCTCGGGATCCCGGGGACGCTCATCCTCTCGATCGTCGTCTTCATGTGCTCGTTCATACCGGTCGCGGGAGTCTTCATATCGACGACGCCGATCGCGATCACCGCGCTCCTCATGGAGGGCGGCGGCCCGAAGACCCTCGTGGGCGTCATCGCGATGGTGACGTTCGCTCACATCCTCGAGGCCTACGTGCTGAACCCGAGGATCTACGGCCATCACATGAAGATGAACACCCTCGCCGTGCTCGTGATCCTCATCATCGCCGAGCACAGCGTGGGCGTGTGGGGCCTCGTCGTCGCGATCCCGCTCGCGACGTACGTCTGGCGCTACCTGGTCCTGGGAGAAGACGACGAGCCGGCGCCGCGCCCGCGCGCGAGCGCGGCGACCGGCGCACCGCCCGCGGCCCCGCCGCCGGACCCGGCTCCCGCTCCCGCCGTGCCGAGCTTCGGCGCGCCTGCCGTCCCGACCTTCGGGCAGCAGCCCGCGTCCGTCTCGGCGACGGAGCGCCGCTGAGCTCCCGCCTCCGGTCTCTCCTCGCTCCCGCTCTCCTGGGAGCGGCGGCGGGAACGACCGTCTTCCTGCTCTCGCGGCCTCCTCGCGAGGGCGAGCGCGCTCGCGCGCACGAGGGGCTTCCTTCGATCGAGACGACCGCGGAGACGGCGGCGATCGCGAGCGGCGAGGACGCGAAGCTCCTGCTCCCCTGCTGCGAGCATCGAGATGAGAAGGGCGAGTGACAGCAGTAGCCGTTTGTTGCGATGGGCTTGCTGAAGAGAACGTAACCACGAAGACACGACGTTGCTTTTCTTCGTGCCTTCGCGTCTTCGTGGTTCATTCGTTCTCACATCAACCGACCAGCGCGGTGACAGCCGTCGTAGCCATCGTGAATCGAAAGGAAGAAGAACCGCGGAGACGCCGAGGACGCGGAGGACCCGCCGAGGAAATGCCCGGTTCACGCTTCGGCGCGGGCTCTGCGACCTCTGCGCCCCAGCGATGATCTCGATCGGATCCATCGGCCGGCGCTGTGAGCGCGTCGGCGGACGCTTCCGCGGACGAGCCTCGAGGGCGCTCCCCGGCTAAGCTCGTGCTCGCATGGCGCTCTCCCTGAACTGCCCTGGCTGCGGGTCCGCTATCCCGGTCTCTCCCGGCGACGCGGGGAAGCGGGGTCGGTGCCCCGCGTGCGGCCACGCGATCGTCGCCCCTCGCCTCCAGGAAGCGCACGCCGACACGGTGAGGGAGCCGGCATCGGCGCCGCCGCCATCGCCCTTCCTCGCCGGCGCCTCGTCCTCCGAGCGCCTCGCGAGGTCGTCCGACCGCGTCCAGACGAGCACGTGGAGCTCCCCGAGCGGGACGTGGAACCAGAGCGCCGCTCCGCCCGAGGTCGAGGAGGCGCGCCGCGACCCGGCGCGCGCGCTCGGGCCGTTCGTGCTCCTCTCGGAGCTGGGCAAGGGCGGCATGGGCATCGTCTTCCGCGCCTGGGACGAGCGCCTCCGGCGGATCGTCGCTCTCAAGACGATCCTCCCGGGAGCGGGAGTCGACGACGAGGCCGTCCTCCGCTTCCGGCGAGAGGCCGAGGCCGTCGCGCGGCTCCGCCACCCGAACATCGTCGCCGTCCACGAAGCCGGCGAGCTCCTGGGCAAGCACTACATCGCGATGGACTTCGTCGAGGGAAGCTCCCTCGACGAACGTCTCCGCGCGGGCAAGGGCGGGGCCCGGCTCCCGCTCGTGCGAGCGATCGAGGTCCTGCGCGACGTCGCGCGCGCCGTGCACTACGCCCACTCCCAGGGAGTCGTCCACCGCGACCTGAAGCCGCAGAACGTGCTCCTCGGGCCCGGCGACCATGCGTACGTGCTCGACTTCGGGCTCGCGAGCATCCGGGGCACGGGGACGAAGCTGACGCAGACCGGGGCCCGCATGGGGACACCCGCTTACATGCCGCCCGAGCAGGCGAGCGGCGAGGGCGGCGCGGTCGATGCGCGCAGCGACGTCTACGGGCTCGGCGCGACGCTCTACCACGTCCTCGCGGGGCGCGCTCCCTTCGAGGGCGCCATGCAGGTCCAGGTCATCGTCTCGGTCCTCACGAAGGACCCCGTCCCGCCGGGCGCCCTGAACCCTCGCGTCGCGGGCGACCTCGAGACGATCTGCCTCAAGTGCCTGGAGAAGGAGCCGGCGAAGCGCTACGCGACCGCGCGCGAGCTCGCGGACGAGCTCGATCGCTGGCTCTCGGGAGAGCCGATCCTCGCGCGCCCGCTCTCCCTCGTCGCGAGGATCGCCCGGCGCGCGCGCCGGCAGAAGGTGCTCGCGGGAGTCGTGCTCGTCTCGCTGCTCGCCATCCTGGGCCTCGGCACGCTCGCCGCCGCGGCCCTCGTCCAGCTCGCGCGCGAGCGCGAGCGCGAGAGGACGGCGGAGCTCGACCGCGCGCACGCCGACGCCGAGAAGGAGAGGAAGAAGGCGGAGGACGAGCGCGCGGAGGCCGACCGCCAGCGCGCCGTCGCGACCCGACAGCGAGCGCGACTCCTCGTGGATCGCGCCGAGCGCGCGGTCGAGCTCGGCCGGCACCGCGAGGCGGCGATCTACACGGCGAAGGCGATCAGCCTCGACGACACGCGCGCTTACCGCGCGGCCCACTTCGTCGCCCGCGAGGGCCCCTGGCGCCGGGAGCAGGCCGAGCCCGACGTCCCCGGGAAGGTGCAGGTCGTGGACTTCTCCCGCGACGGGACGCGGATCGCGGCGGGGACGGCGCACGGGAAGGTCGTCGTGCTCGATGCGAGCTCGGGCCGCGTCCTCGGGACCGGAGATCCGGGAGAGAGCGGGGAAGTCACGGACGTGGCCTGGAGCCCCGACGGGAAGCTCGTCGCCAGCGCGAGCGCGACCTGGAACCCGCCGCACAACGCGGCTCCGGTGATCGTCTGGAAGGCCGACACGCTCGAGATCGCCGCGAAGCTCGACGTGGGGAGCATCTCTCGGGCGATCGCGTGGAGCCCGGACGGCCGCCGGCTCGCCTGCGGGTTCACCACGCTCGAAGGCCGTCGCCTCGACGGCGTCCGCGTCGTCGCGTGGGAGACCGGCAGGGTCGAGCAGCAGCTCGTCGGCCACAGGAACTGCGTCACCGCCGTCGCCTGGAGCCCCGACGGGAAGCGCATCGCGTCCGGCGCGCTCGACCAGGAGGTCCACCTCTTCGAGAAGGACGGCAAGGGACCCTTCCTCGGGTCCCACCGGGGTCTCGTGCAGTCGCTCGCCTTCAGCCCGGACGGACGGAGGCTCGCGTCCGCCGGCGACGACCGCGTCATCAAGGTCTTCGACACCGAGACGAGGGCCGAGTGGAGCGTCTTCCAGGGACACGCATCCAACGTCTGCCGCGTCGCGTGGGCGCCCGACGGGCACAGGCTCGCGTCGGCCGGGATGTTCGACAGCGTGAGGATCTGGAACGTGGACACCGGCGCCTTCTCGGCGATCGGAGGCGGCACCACCTCGCTCGCCTGGAGCCCCGACGGCCGGGCCCTCGTCGCCGCGACGAGCTGGGCGGGAGCCACGCGCCTCTGGCAGACGGCGGGCGATCGCCGGACCGTCGCGTGGGCCGCGCACGAGCAGGACATCGCCTCGCTCGCCTGGAGCCCCGATGGAAACCGCATCGCGACCGTGAGCGGAGATCCGTCGAACGTGAGGCTCTGGGACGCGGCCCAGGGGATGCTCATCCGACAGGACGGGAGCCTCGCCCGACTCGCGTGGAGCGTGGCGTTCTCGCCGGACGGACGCAGGCTCCTCACGACCGGCGGCTTCTGGCGTGGCCGGCAGAACACGGTGAAGCTCTGGGACGCGGACAGCTCGCGCATGCTCGCGGAGCTCAAGGCGCCGCAGGGCGAGTACGCCATCAACGTCTGCTGGAGCCCCGACGACCGGACGCTCGCGTGGGTGACGGGGCGGCGCACGGCGTGGCTCTGTCCCCTCGACGGGACCGCGCCGATCGCGCTCGATGCGCGAGGCGAGCGAGTGTCCACGCTCGTCTTCTCCCGGGACGCGCGCCTGGTCGCAGGAGCGTGCGAGGACCGCGCCGTCCGGCTGTGGGACGCGCGGAGCGGCGCGCTCCTCGACACCGCTCACGGGCACGGAGCGGGCGTGCGGTCCGTCGCGTTCGACCGCGAGGGCCGCTATCTCGCTTCGGGGAGCAGCGACAAGACGGCGCGCCTCTGGGACGTCGAGCGCAACGGCTCACTGGTCAAGCTGCGGCACGCGGCGACCCTCTTCGCGCAGGCGGACAGCGTGAGCATGGTCGCCTTCGATCCCGCCGGGAAGCGCCTCGCCACGGCTTCGCGCGACGGGCGCGTGACGCTGTGGCCGCTCGACGCCGTCCTCGAGGGTCCTCCGCCGCGCGAGCTCCTCGCCGAGGTCGAGCGCGAGACGGGCCTGACCGTGCCCGAGGGCTCGCTCGACCCGGTCCTTCTCAAGCGGTGAGCACCGCGTCGCTCACCGCTTGGGCGGGCTCGCCTCCCGGATCACGGCGCCGTGCTCCTCCGAGAGGACCAGGAGGGCGAAGCGGTCGATCGCGTCGAGCTCGTCCGTCGAGAGCGAGGCGTAGTCGAGCTTCCCGCGAGCGTCCGTGTAGCCGTCCTTGTAGAACCGCACCTCGCCCGAGTGGAAGCGGGCGTAGACCTTCACGTAGACGCGCGGGAGCGGCTCGAGCGAGCCGGCGCGAGCGACCCGGAGCTCTCCCATGCTCTCGATAACCTGCACCACGAGGACGTGAGCGTAGTACGCCTGCGACTTGCGAGTCCCGGGCGCGACGACCTCGACGATCACGTTCGCCGAGAGGAGCTCCCGGGGCAGCTCGAAGGAGTGGGCGTTCTTCCCCGAAGGAAGCCGCACGACGTCCGAGCGGTTCGGCTTGATGAAAGCGAACTGCGCCTGCTGCTGCTGCACGAAGGGCTGCCGCGAGAACAGGAGCTCGATGTCCATGAGGTAGTAGTTGACGACGCACTCCTCGAGGTTCTGGTAGTGCAGAGAGACGACCTTGTTCTCGACCTGGAGCTCGACGGCGGCCTCGGTCGCGGCGAGCTTCCCTTGCCTCTGCGAGCGGTCCTCGGAGTCCGTGACGGCGGTCTTCCCTCCCTCGAGCTCGTCGAGCTGCGCGAGGACGTTCCGGAAGAGGTTGCGCCAGCGATCGACCGGGTGATCGGCGTGAGGCAGCGCGACCGCTCGCGCCGCTCGCGGGTCGTCGGAGAAGAAGTGGAGGTAAGCGCGCAGGTAGTCGTGCTGGAGCCTCGTCGCGATCTTCTTCGGGTCGATGCGAGCGAACGTCGCGAGCGCCTCCTCCGTCCGGTCCTGGAGGAGGAAGTAGACGAGCACCGCCATGAGGTCGTCGTCCGAGAGAGACGGCCTGTAGCAGAGGAGCTGCATCCACTGCACGTACTGCTGCGCGAAGCGGTCGTTCAGGATCCTCCGCTTGGCTCCGAGCCTGTGAGCGCGCGCGTTCACGAGCGGGGCGTACTCGCGGTGCTCGTACCAGCCGCGCGCGACGGCGTCGATCGTCGCGAGAGGCGCCTCGAGCGCGAGCCCGCACGAGCGCAGGAAGCCGTCCTGGTGGAGGAGGTACTCGCGCACTCCCGGGACGTCCGCGTGGAAGATCGAGTACGACCAGAGCGTGTCCTGGTAGACGTGCCTCCTCGCGAGGAGGGCGAGGACCGAGTCGTAGAGCTTCCTCTCGCGCATGCGCCACGCGATCTTCGTGAGGTCGAGGCCGTCGATCGTGTTCTCGTCGAGGAAGCGGAGGACTTCTTCTCCCGTGCCGTGCTGGGAGACGTACGCCCACGACGCGCGGTCGATCTTGCTCAGCTCCTCGACCACGTCGAGCGTCGTCGGAGGAGCGGAAACGACGAGCTCCTCGTCCTTCGCGACGTGCACGGGGTAATGGAGGAACTTCCCGGGAGCGGGGAAGTAGAAGGCGTACTCGATCGCCTGCGTCGCGTAGGGCGAGAGGCGCACGGTCTCGCCCTTCGTCTTGAAGCCGTTCCTCACGGGGATCGCGCCGCGCGGGATCTGGAGGAGGACCGAGAGCTTCTGCTCGGACGAGGTCGGGTTCGTGAGCACGACCTGCGCGAGGTAGACCGTGTGCACGAGGAGCTCGTCGGTCACGTACTTGTCGACCTGCTCGCCGTCCTCGATCTTGTATCGGTCGTCGGCCCGGAAGTAGTTCTGGCTCACGAGCACGGGCACGTTCTTCCGGGCCGCGCTCACGGGCCCTTCGGCGGAGCTCAGGACCGGCTTGATCTCCCTGTGGAAGACGACCGTCTCGCGCTTCGGCCGCAGGCGCATGCGGGCGCCTTCGTACGCGACCTCGGGCGCCTCCTTGTCGAAGGGCAGGTCGAGGACGGAGAGCGCGAACATCATCTCGGTGAAGTTCCGCGACGCCTGCGCGAAGTGGGGGGAGAGGAAGGGCCCCTCCTCGTGGCGCGCGAAGTCGCGCCAGAAGGCGTTCACGGTGACGAGGCCCGGGCCCTGCTCCTCGATCAGGCGGTGGTAATAGTTGTTCTCGCCCAGCTCCTGCGTCGTCTCGAGCTTCCGCCAGAGCTGGCGGACGTTCCGGCGAAGGGAGACGTCCGACTTCGCCACGTCCTCGCCGGGCTCGTAGCTGTCGTCGAGCGAGAAGCTCTCCGAGGCAGCCGCACGGTCGCCCTCGTCTTCCATCTCCTTGTCGCGCGCCGACTCCTTCTTGGACATCTTCCGCTTCTTCTCGTCGGCGGGTCTCGCCGTCTGCGCGGAGGCGCGGCCGCGGGGAGCGGACATGGGCGGGGGGACCTCGCCCGGACGGGCGCCTCCGCCCGCGAAGCCGGACTTCGCGATCCCGAGGTTGGCCGCGAAGGCATCCTTCGCCGCGGCCTCGAAGCCGAGCGCGTCCTCGGCCTCGAGCGCGCTCCCCTGGATCGCGGTGCGGAAGAGGCGGTTCTCCTCCTCCACGTTCCGCGGGAGGAGCGAGTAGAGGTCGCTCACGTGGCGCTCGGTCGGCTTCCGGTCGGCCCGGATCCGCTCCGCGAGGAGGATCCTCTCGACGACGTTGAGCCGGCCGTGAGCCCACGGCTTCAGGTGAGACGACAGGTCGTCTCCCAGGAGGTAGCGGTCGAGGAAGGTCTTCGCGCGCTTGTTCCTCAAGTACGGGACGAGGACCTTCTCGAAGAACGCGCGGTCCTTCCGCGAGATGAAGAAGTGAAGCTCGTGGCACGCGAACTCCGAGAGCCGCGAGCCCTTCTCCGAGTCCTTGAGCTTCGGCCACGAGAGCACGAAGCCGAACTGCGCGAGCGTCGCGTCGCGAGAGAGAGTCGCGTAGAGCGAGAAGACCCGGGAGAGCGTGTCGTAGCTCTCGACCTTGGAGGTCGTGATGTCCGCGACCTCGAGCACGGAGTTCGAGCGGAGGACCGTGATCTGCTGCTTCTCCGTCACGTGCTTCTGGGGGTCGAGCCCGAGGAGGAGCCGGCGGTCGTCGTGCGGAGCGTCCACCTCGTCGAGGCCGGCCGTCCGCGAGACGGCGTTCTCGCGGTCGAGCGCGAGCACCGTGATCTGGTTCGCGTGAGCGAGGTCCTCGCGCGGGATCGTCACGATCCCCCGCTCGTCCGCCCTCAGGTTGAGCGAGACGGCCGAGGGTTCGGCGAGGAAGTCGAGGTTCGCGAAGGCTCCCTCGGCCGCGCTCGCTCCTTCCCCCCGCTGCATGGCCATGGCCGTCCTCATGGCGGGCGAGGGCGCCGAGGCCCCGTAGACGCCTCCCTCGCCCGCGTGCTGCACGTCGGTGTCGGTCTTCCTCATGGCCCACGGGTTCAGGAGGAGCCCGGGTCGCGTGAGCATGTTCCCGGGCGGCTTCTTCGCGAACTTCCGCTCGAGGACGTAGCGATACTCGTCGCCGAGGTCGCGGCCCGAGACGTAATTCGAGAGCGCCCTCGCCGTCATGAGGCACCGCGGCTCGAGGAGGCCGATCGAGCCGAGGTCGAAGAAGATCGAGTGCGCCGGCACGAAGCGGGTCCCGCTCACGTGGACGCGCGTCGCCTTGCTCGCGTTCGCGAGCCGGACCTGGACGTCTTTCTCCCCCACCGAGACGGCGGTGATCTGGAGCCACTTCGCCTCGCGTGCTTCGAGGAGCCTCGCGTCCGAGACGATCCAACAGCCCACGCGCGCGCCGGCCGTGACCCGGAGCGAGATCGCGACGTTCGACTCCTTCAAGAGCAGGTCGTAGTCGCCGGCGCCGAGGCCCGCGATCTCGAGGTAGCCGTTCTGGACCGCGAGCCTGCTCCGGTGGTCTCGCACGAACCCGTCGCCGAGCTTCTCGAGGAGAGAGAACGCCTCGCGCGAGGCCTCCTTCGCGTTCCCCATGTGAGGGAGCGCGATCGGATCGCCCGCCTTCGCGTGGATCGTGGCGGGGTAACGGCAAGCGTCGCCCGAGAGCGCCCAGTATTCCTGCACTCCCGACGGGCTCGTCGCGCGGATCCACGCGATCCCGACGAGCGGGCCGAGCTCGATCCTCCCGCTCTCGTCGGTCTGGAGCGTCACGTTCCACGAGTGCACGAAGTCCTCGTGCGCGACCTCGAGGTTCACCGGCCGGTCGGGCCTCGCCTCGCCCGTCTTTCCGAGGAGCGAGAGCAGGTAGCCGGCGCCCGTCCTCGAGAGGTGCAGGTCCTCGATGTGGTCCGTCGTGTCGATCGCGTTCAGCGTGTAAGTCCGTGAGTCGGAGACGTCGACTTTCTTGCCCGACGAGACGCACTCGACCTTGCCCTTGAGCGTGAACGTGATCGAGGCGAGGTCCTCGGGAGTCTGGAAGACGAAGACGGACTCCTTGTCGGGGAAGAGCTCGAAATTCGGGACTTCCTTCGTCGAGCTCACTCCGTGGCGGTCGGTCGAGCTCACGAGGAGCGTGGGCTCCTCGACCAGGCTCACGCTCACGGGAACGCCGTGGATCGTGAGAGCCGGTCTCACCGCGACCTCGGCCTGGCGCCGGTCGAGGAGGCTCTCGCGGTCGCAGAAGATCCCCGCCGCGAGCGAGTAGTCCTCGCCCTGGTGCTCGAAGGTCTCGAGCGTCGTGAGCTCGCCCGCTCGCAGGATGATCGGTTGCCGCCTCGGCTGCGTCGTGAACGGCACGACGATCGTGCCCTTCTCGCCGGGCTTGTATTCGCGGCCGCCGAGCCAGAGCGTCGCGTCGGGGAGCGGCTTGTTCGCCTCGTCGAGCACGGTGAAGACGTGCCCCGCGGCGCCGATCCTCTCGAGGAAGCGCAGCCTCCCTTTCCTCACGAGAGCGCGGCTCGACTTCCCGTTCCCTATGAGCTCGACCACGAAGACGCCGGCTTTCTTGAGGGACGGAAACACGAACGCCCGCTTGACGCGCCGGAGCGGCGGCTCCGGGTATTGGTGCGTCTTCTCCTCGCTCGCGACGAGGCCGTCCAGGTCGATCGACGTGTCGGGCTCGCGGCCCGTCGCGATGAGATAGTTGAGCGTGTTGATCTCGAAGACCTTCACGACGAGCACTGGCACGTTCTTCACGTAGACGTCGAGGCTCACGGAGTCGCCCGCTCGGAGCGCCGAACTGTTCGTGGGAGCGAGCTCGATGTCCACGCGCTCCTTCAGCGCCTGGTAAGCGGACTGGTCGTCGAGGAGCGAGTACCACTTCTCCATGTCGCCCGCGCCCGCGAGGATCTTCGTCGTCGCGAAGACTTGCTTCAGGTAAGCGTCGCGGACGTAGATCTCGAAGGGCTGCCACCCGTCCGCCTTCTCGAAGAAGCTCTCGAGGTAGTCGCGCACGAGGCGCTCGTCGTCCGGGATGGCCGGCAGGAGAGTGACCGAGCGGAAGTCGCTCCCGAGCTGGACGAGGTAGTCCCGGTGCTCCCGCTTCTCGAGCCACTTGGGCTCCGCGTAGTGAGTCGGGCGGGGGAGCTTCAGGTACTCGAGGAAGCGCCCGCGGTCGAAGACTCCCTTCGAGCGGTCGAGGTCGAGCCGGTGGTAGAGGACGTGGGCCTTGAGCGAGTTGAAGGCCGGGACGAGCCCTCCCACGAAGCGCCAGAGGCGCTCGAGGTAAGCCTCTCGCTGGGCCGGGTCGTTCTCCCAGTCGAGATCCGGGCCTGGCCGCAGCTTCTTGATCTTCTCGTGCACCCACTCCTGCGACGTCGAGAGCTCGGGGACGAGCTTCACGAGCTCGTCGAGCTGCGCTTCGAGGAGGAGCCGGTGGATCGCGAGCGAGCCGAAGCCTCCCGAGTGCCGGAAGCGGAGGTCCTCGACGATCCGTTGCACGAGCTTCGGGTGATCGGGCCGCCTGAGGCGCGAGAGGAGGTCCCTGCGCCGGGCCCCCTCGAGCTCGTCCTGGAGGAGGTCCTCGAGCGCCGTGTCCTTGAAGCCCGAGAGGTTGCTCGAGTGGCTGCTCTCGAACGCGCGCTCCTTCCAGGCGG